>PEWI01000147.1 GCA_002779555.1 Candidatus Bathyarchaeota archaeon CG07_land_8_20_14_0_80_47_9
GTAGCAGTTTCCAGAATAGTTGAAGCAGCGTTCAGGCTGCTTTTGTCGGTTCCGGCGACAATTCGCTCTTGACTCAGCAGAGAGTCTCCCGTCTGGGTGTTCAGAACTCCAGCCGGACTGTAGGCTAGGCCGAAGTCAGTTCCTGCTTTGAGGCCTGAAGTGTTTTCCAACGTTTCTTTAATCATGCCTTCGGTGGCGCCGAAGCCCATAGTGCTTGCAACTATTACAAGCGAACCATGTTGAAGGCTTGAGCCAACCTGCTTACAGGCGTTCTCTATTTTTGAATAGTCAGCTTTTCTCTTTTCATCAACCTTCACAGGCACTGTCACGACGATGACATCGCTTTGTGAAACAGCTGCCTTGGTATCGTTTGTGGCTCTCAGAGATCCTGTTCTCACGTGATTTCTTAATTTGGCTTCCATTTCGCGTTTCAGGAAGGGAACCTTTCCTTTCGAGAGGAGGCTTACCACGGTTTGGTCTGCATCCACGCATATGACCTTGAAACCGGCTTCGGCGAGAAGATAGGCGTGTAGGATACCGTTTTGTCCGCAACCTATAATGCTGACCGTATGGTTCCCGCGTTTTTCGGAGATGTCAATTTCTTCTGGCTTTGCGATTAATGGTGGTGATGACATATGAATGTTCCCCACGGCAGTTAGTGTGAGAGACTGTTCAACTTTTCGGTAAGGGAAGTGTAATAGTGGGCGGTGCCTAAAAAACTTAATTTCGTGTGATTCTTGCGACAAGAGCCGGCACCATAATACCTCTTCGGCAGTGCCATCCATTTACAAGACTACACCAGTTTGTGCTGGTCTCGATAGGCCGAATACGGCCAGTATTCGAGAAAGGATTGGACTAAGCAGTGATGCATCGCGGCTGGTTGGCGCTTATTTCCTCAAGATGTCAATTATCTTCTTGAGTTCTAGATGGTACTTTTTGGTAAGCTCCTCAGCGCTTTCTTGAGTTTTGGCTTCGGCATATAGGCGGTAGATTGGTTCTGTCCCGCTTGGTCTTATCAAAATGGCTCTTTTGTCTTTGAACCAGATTTTGACGCCGTCGATCGTGTTGACATTAAGCCTTTTTGTGTGTTCAATCAGTTTTTCGAGAACCTTCTCTTTGAGGTCTTCTGGGCACTCTATTTTGGCTTTCTCTATAAAATATCTCGGCAGTTCACTGATCAGTTTTGAAAGCTTATCGCCGGTTCTTGCCATTATGTCCAAGATCAGGGCTGTTGACATGGCTCCGTCTCTGACCGCTTGGTGGGGACCATAGAAGATTCCGCCGTTTTCTTCACCGCCGAGCTTTGCACGCAGCTTTTTCATGGTTTGAGAGACAGTTACGCTTCCGACTTTGGTCCACACGATTTCTCCGTCGTAAGCGTCAGCAATGTCTTTGATGAGGCTTGAGGAGCTGACTGGGGTGACGACTTTTTCACCTGCGTTTTCTTTCAGAAAGTGCTTCTCGACTAAGGCGAATGTCTTGTCGCCCCAATGGATGTCGCCCTGCTCGTCCACGAAAACTGAACGGTCTGCATCACCATCATAAGCCACGCCCAAATCTGCGCCCACTGCCTTAACGGCCATGGCCAATTCTCCAAGGTTTTCGGGGCGAGGTTCCGGCAGTCTTCCAGGAAATGTTCCGTCGATGTTTGCGTTTATGGTTGTGACCTTGCACCCTAGTTCTCGCAGCAAGCGTGGTGCAGCTAGGCTGCCGACGCTGTTTGCAGCGTCAACTACAACATGATATTGCTTTTTGGCGATTCTTACGACGTCCACATGTTTTTCTACTGCTTTCAGGTAGTCCTCAATCACTCCGGGCAGGTCGTTTGCCACACCTATCTTGTCCCAACTTACGTAGCGTATTTTGTCGTCAAAGAACACGTTTTCGATCTGTATTTCTTGTTCACGCGAGATTTCTATGCCATCGCTCCAGATGACTTTTATCCCGTTGTATTCGGGCGGGTTGTGTGACGCAGTTATTATTACTCCGCCGTGCATTTCGTGCTTCTTCACGGCGTATTGCAAGGCTGGCGTCGGTGCCATTCCTGCCAGAAACACGTCGCATCCAGCCGCGTTCAAGCCAGAGATTACGGCTTTAGCGAGCATGGGCCCGCTTGTTCTGGCGTCGTATCCCAGTATGAGGCGCCCACTTTTGAAGAATGTTCCTGTTGCTGCTCCGATTTTGATTGCTGTCTCCGGTGTTAGTTCCTTGTTGACCAGTCCGCGGATTCCGTTTGTTCCAAAAAGGCGCCTTTGGGTGAACATACGGGTTTGTTCTCCTTTCAAGTTATGCATTTTGACGTTAAAACGCTTTCAGAAATTTCTTTCGCTGGGCAAATTGAGACTCGTTCTGTGAGTACTGTGTTGTCTTTGATTTTTGCATGGTCGCCGATTATGCACCCTCTTCCGATTTTGGTGTTTTCTCCTATGTATACGCCTTCGCCGATTATTGCGCCGTCTATCGAAGCAAAGTCTGACACTGCTGTCCCGCTGAGAATGACGGAATCTTGAATGTGAACGTTGTTGCCGACGGTGACGTTTTGTCCTAAAACAACATGAGGTCCTATGACCGATTCTCTGCCCACAGAAACCTGCTTGTCAAACGCGGTTGGTTCATTGAGCTTTGTGTCTTTTCCGATTCTGCACCTCGGCTGGGTTATTGCCGAGTTGATCAGAGTTCTGTTTATCTCCAAGTAGTCTTCAGGCTTGCCTATGTCCCTCCATAAGTCATCATAGGCGTAGCCGTAAAGCACTCCTTCCTCGGCGAGCTTCGGGAAAACCTCGTATTCGATTGATACTGCTCGGCCTTTGGGAATGTATTTGAAGATTTCTGGGCTGAGCGCGTAGACACCCGCGTTTATCAGGTCGCTTGGCGCAGTTTCTCGTGGCGCTTTTTCAATGAATCTCTTTATGCGGCTGTCTTTTGCCAGCTCGGCTACTCCGTACCGGCTTGGATCTTCGACTCGGTGTAGAGCAATGGTCGCGACTGCATCCTTTTTTTGGTGCGTTCGAAGAATTTCCGTATAGTTGACATCAGCAAATATGTCGCCGTTCAAAACTAGGAAGTGGGAGTCGTGGCCTATGCGTTTTTCAGCCTTTTTTATCGGGCCACCGGTTCCCAGCGGTTTTCTCAGCGGGTCGCGTGAATAGGTAACGTGCAGTCCGTGTCTTGGTATTCGGTGCTGTTTGATTGCGACTTCGGTTTGGTAGTTGACCGCCATTATTGCCTCGTTTACATTGTTTTTGGCGAGTCTTTCGAGGGTCCACTGCAACAAGGGCTTGTTGACGATTGGAAAAAGAATCTTCGGCCTTGTGCAGCTTAACGGTCTGAGCCTTGTTCCGAAGCCGCCTGTCAGAATGAGAGCTTTCAAAGGGTTTTCACCGTATTAGACTGCATCCTTATATTCCATTGCCGCTTAATAAAACGATTTCGTGAAAGAGGTGAGAGCATTGAAAGTGCTGCTTTGTGAAATGAGCTGGGCCGAGGCTAAGGAGTATTTTGCCGAGAATGATGTGGCGATTCTTCCGGTTGGCTCAACTGAACAGCACGGGCCTGCGAATCCGCTCGGAACGGACCATTTGATAGCCGGGACCTTGGCGGAAGAAACCGCGAAGCGGACGGGGGTTCTTTGTCTGCCTGTTGTTCCTTTCGGCGTCAGTTTGCATCACAGGCAATTTTGGGGAACCATCTTCATATCTCCAAAGGCTTTCAAAGAATACGTGAAGGAAACCTGTCTGGCGCTTCACTTTTATGGCGTGTGCAAAATTGTGATAGTCAATGGCCACGGTGGCAACTTGCCTGCGCTTGCCGAACTGGCTAGAGAGTTGAGGGGACAAGGCGTTTTCGTCTCTGTCTTTCAGTGGTGGCCAGCTTCAGCGAAGCTTCTGCCAGGGCTTTTTTCGCCTGAAGAACGGCGGCATGCAGGTGCAGAGGAGACTTCGGTGAATTTGGCTTTGCACTCCAAGCTTGTGAGTATAGCTAAGGCGGTTGATGAGGAGCCAAGGAGACATGTGTTGCAGGTGGAAGGGATGACGCTTCCGCTGGACAGCGTTGATGAAACAGGTTCAGGAGTCTTTGGGCAACAGTCAACGGCCTCTGCCAAAAAGGGAAAGAGAGTCTTAGAGGCTGTTATCAGCGAACTGGTTAAGCATGTTGAGCTGCTCAAGAAAGCGGAAATCAAGGACTTGATGCCGAAGCCGAAAGTCTAGTGTTACGCGTAGAGATATTTTTGGATTTCCCATGAAGTGACTTGGTTCTTGTCTTTTGGTTGATGTTGTTCGTATTCTCGCCATTCCTGCATTTTGAGATCAATGTATTTCTCGGCTACTTCTGTGCCGAGCGCTTTTATGCAGATTTCGTCGCTTTTCCACTCTTCCAATGCGTCTTTCAGTGAAGTGGGTAGGGTTTTAACGCCCAGTTTTCTGCGTTCCGTTTCGTTTAGGTGATAGATGTTTGCTTCGACGGGTTCGCTTGGGTCGATTTTCTTCTTGATGCCCTCTAGTCCAGCTTCGGAGGCAACGGTGTAGGCGAGGTAAGGGTTGCACAGCGGGTCGGGACATCTGAATTCTATTCTGGCTTCTTTTCCGTTTTGAGGTGAGAACGCTGGCACTCTCACGAGGGCCGAGCGGTTTCGTTTGCTCCATGCAATGTACACTGGTGCTTCGTAGCCTGGCACGAGCCGCTTGTAGCTGTTGACTGTGGGTGCGACTATGGCGCAGAGTGCTTTGGCGTGTTCTAGGAGTCCGCCGATGAAGTATCGGCATTTCTGTGACACGTATGCGTAGCCTTTCGGATCATAGAACGGGTTTTCTCCTGTTTTCGGGTTGAACAGTCCAAGGTGGATGTGCATGCCGCTGCCTGCTTTGCCGAGCCACGGTTTGGGCATGAATGTTGCGGTCCAGCCATATTTCTTGTCGGCTGTGGCTTTGGCGGCGAATTTATAGCGCATTATGTTGTCGGATGTGGTTAGCGGGTCGGCGTATTTGATGGTGATTTCGTTTTGGGCTGAGCCTACTTCGTGGTGTTGCCGTTCAACCGTAATTCCCATTGTGGACAGCGCGTTTGACAGGTCCATTCGATAGGGTTCTGTTAAGTCTCGGCCTGGCGCGTTGTCGAAGTATCTCTGTTTGTCTATGAGGTGGTTTTCAACAGGTTCAATGTCGCCTTTTTCGTTTTTCTGTACCAAGTAGAACTCTAGTTCGGCTGCGGCTGTTGGCTGATATCCTTCTGTCAATGTTTTTTCTAGTGTCTTTCGTAGGAGGTGTCTTGGGTCGGTTTCGAACTGTGTTCCGTCTGGCTGTTTTATGTCGCAGATGAAGCTGGCGACGCTTTTGTGGTAGAAGTAGTATGGGCAGACTGTGAACGTGGTTGGGTCGGGTTTCATTATCATGTCGCTGTCTTCGATGCTTGCTCCGCAGATCATTGAGGAGCCGTCGAAGGTCACGCCGTCGGTTAATGCGTTTTTGGCTTGTTCTGCGGGAATGGTTCTGCCTTTGAGGTAGCCGAGCATGTCCGTGAAGTGCAACAGAACGTAGTCGGCATTCTTCATCAGCCTTAGGTACGTGTCGAAGTTCTGGTTCTCTTTCAGCCCTCCATGCACCATTGTTCTCACCATGCGCAGGTGTATAGCAGAATCAGAGGAAGTTGCAAGCATAAAAGCTTTATTGCCAAAATTGAAAGCAAATGTTAAATAGAAGATGCTGCAACTGGACAAACGTACAGGTCAGGTGACAGAACATGGATTTGGATGAAACAAATGTTAAAATCTTGAAAGCTTTGACAGGTGATGCTCGGCTTTCGTCGAGGCAGGTGGCCAAGCAGTGTGGCGTTTCCATTGGGACAGCGTTGTCAAGAATGAGGAAGTTGGAGGATGAGGGGGTTATAAAGGGCTATTCGGCGCTGCTGGATCATGAGAAGCTCGGGTACGAGTTGACGGTTGTCAGCGAGATAACGGTTTCTAAGGGGAGGCTTTTGGAGATGGAGAACGAGATTGCGCGGCTTCCGAACGTGTGCTGCGTGTACGACTTGACGGGGTTGATTGACGCGGTTATCATTGCGAAGTTCAAGAATCGTGAGGAGCTGAGCAAGTTTACGAAGCGGCTTTTGGCTTTGCCTTACGTGGAGCGCACAAACACGCATGTGGTGTTGACAACGATAAAGGAAGACTTCCGCATAGTCTAAGCCACGAAACACACATCCTTTTTTTTCTTCTCCTGCCTTGCAGAGGATAAGCAAGATTTAATTCAGACTGCAAATTAGAAGATAGGGCAATCGGCTTGCCCGGGGGCGGGGGTTGCCAAGCCAGGTCAAAGGCGTAGCCCTGAGGCGGCTATCCCGCAGGGGTTCGTGGGTTCAAATCCCACCCCCCGCACCAAAACAGAGCTAGAATTATCGAGTTTTGGGTCAGTGTTACCTTGACCAATTGGGTCAATGCTAAGAGCTTGATTGTTGTTAGCTTGTTCCTTGAAAACTTTGTCAATATTGAATCAGGGTTGATCCTTCCCTGTAACATGTTGCATTCATATTCTATGATGCCATTCCTCAACATGAAAGTAGCGTAGAAGTCTCTAAACTCATTGAACCTCATTCCGTATTTTGCATTAAGTAATCTCTTGCGAATCTGTGCATAGGCCAATGGTGTAGAACTGGATATTTCAGAAACTAGGTTTGGATCAATGAAGGTAATGAAACAGTTTTTTGCACGTCTAAGGAATAAATCCTTGAATTTGAAGTGTTCCAGAGCTGATAGATCAGTATTGAAGTATTCCCCAAGATTTCCTTCAGCCTGTAGTTTGATAATCAAGTTGAAAGACGTGATAGTTTCTCTCATTCTCAATCCAGAGACAAGTAGAAACTTGGAGAATAGAGACTCATTTGGTCTTAGTACCTGCTGAATTTCCTTGTAGTACTGCAGAATGTCAGAGTTTCCATCATTCCTAATCTTGCCTCCATTCGTGATAGCAACACTCCTGGCAGTCATAGTTTACCGAAGAAGGCATACTATCTAACTAGTGGAATGCGGGTATTTCTGAAATAAGTAAGCCTGGCATTGTTCAATATTAGAATCTGGATGTCGCAATAGTCTTTGGGACTTAAGTCTAGAACAGTTGTCACAATTCTTTAAAGCGGTGCTCCACAGTTACTGCATTTCAGGCTGTTCGCTGGGTTCTTAAAGCTACAGTGACGGCATTCAACTATTTGTCCTATTCTTTCCAGCGCCTCCACTGAGTCCGTGTCCAGATCTTTGAGTTCCATGAGAGTATCTCCTGACTCAGGATCACAAATCTTGAAGACGTAAACGGGCCGATCGTTGACTGTGCCTATGACTTTCTTTTCAAAGAATTGACTCAGAGATTTGCCCCGAAACCTTTCTAAGGAGATTTCTTTTACGATCTGCCCCTTTCTAGCTTCGATCAGTCTTTCGTTTGTCAAGTAGTATTTTGTACCTCGTCCCCTCATGAAGGCTCGAAAGATAAAGAAGAACCCTGTAGCCATTAGGATTAGTAAGGGTAAAGCAAGGGCTAATCCAACAAAGACAAAAGCGTTGATTGTGCCTACTGCTCCGCCAATTCCCAGCATCATGCTGAAGAATATGACCCAGAATCTTGTTCCTCTCTTTCTAGCCCAGACAACATTCTCTCCAGGCTTAAGTCCTTCCTCAGGGGGATTGAACGTCATGATTATCAAAGAATACTTTGTTGTCTTAAGATAAATAGATTAAAGGAATGGCCCATCTGTTATTGGTGTATGTTATTGTGTTTGTGCTTGTGTGGGTGTGTATTATTAGATTTGAAGGGAAGAAAAACAATTTCAAATGGTTATCTTATTATGTTTAAGAATTGAAATCCAGTTAGATGAATCTGGCTTCCACATTTGTTACATTGCAAGATTATCTTGTCTAAACAGTCTCCCTTCATAACTGGTTCCAAAATTGTATAAGCATCTTCTGTTTTATCATCAGGGGATATCTTAATTCCGCATTTTGGGCATCCAAATTCTCCTCTTCCCTTGATTTTATATAAGTCAATGGTAAAAAATTTGATTTCTTGCAATCCCTATTCCTCTAATTCTCTATCCATAGCCACCAATCTAAATCATTTATGGAACAATGTTCTACGTGAAACATTGTATTTGCCTATGGAAGATTTCTTCAAAAGACTAAAAAGTGTAGTGTATGTAGGAATAACTATTCATATCGAGTTAGGTACAATGGTTTATTTGCTTCTCTTTTCCTTTCTTCTTTAGAAATGCTTCTTAATGAGGTAACACTATTAGACTCTACGGTTTTTCTATTCTCAGTTTTCAATCTTTACGCCTCTTCTTGTGTCGTTGACTGTTGAATATTTGATTTAAGAAGCCAAAATTAGTATTTTGAAATCTGATTTTGAATCAGTAAAATGTTCTACGTAGAACAATGTCGTCAGAATGCAGAAATCTGTTCTAATCCCTAGAATTATAAGGAAACCTGAGCACATCTTTCTTTCGCAGATGAAAAGTCATGAATAAGGCATTCTGGATAATAGAAGCTCTTACTATAGCAACGTTCATACTGGCAATAACAGCAGCCTACATACACGGTGTAGAGGAAGGCATCAATTCACAACAGTATCGTATTAAGATGCTTGAGGAGCAATTGCACCCTGGGCTCATCATAGATTACCTTCCATATCTTCATCCCTTAAGGAATACTCTTTTTGGTATAGGTTTCTTTTTGACACTTTGCTGGATAGGTGTTGCAGCTATGGTTTTAGGAAGAAGAAAGAACAAGTCCAAAACTTGACAATTCCTTCAAAAATTTTAGGGAGTCCATGAAAGAACAGTATCGAATCAAAAGATTATCTGTTTTTGAGCTGGTCGAAAAGCTTCATGAAGTTAATAGAATATTTGTGAGTTCGGAAATAGAAAAAAGAGATGGAATGTTTTGTTGGCTAGATTTTTCTTTTGTCTAGGACAGATCTGAAAGATTTTCCACAGCATTCAAAGAGTCCGATCGTAAGCTCCAGCCTTTTGCCACTCTTGTCTTTCCTTCCAGCCATCTTCCAGGTCTTCTTTGGAGTGCTAACTTCTTTCTTACACTTCGGACATTTAGCCATGGTACTCTCACTGGGAATACTACATCCGGTTAGAATAAAACATTTTCCGTAACTAGCGCAAGCCAGAGCTTCAAGTTTTCAGCGCACGCTCCTGATAGAACTCGTTGGCTGTCTTTTCCTCATAGTTAGCAATTTAACTAACATTATAGACAAAAAACTATTTAAATAACTTTTTCGCTTACGATTAGTGACGCACGTGTTCTTTTGCGTGCGTAGCAAGGGAGGAATTCTGGCGAGAGTACATTGCTGGCCCAAACCTCACATAATCGTCTTACCGCCTTGAGTGGCGATGCGCTCGGTCTGTGCCGTGCAACGTCGAGTATCAAGCAGCACGAAATGTGCAAGAAGTCGGGGATTGCGCGAGAAAGGCGAACATGAGCACTCCCATCTTCACCACATGGTTCGATGGCCGCAAACTACAGCCATGAGCGCGAGTAATTGCCATTCAGATTCCTTCCCTAGCAGAGGACTCGCGCGTTGAAGGTGGCTGTTTGAATGGGAAAGAAAAGGAACGAGGGTATGAGCAGCAAATCAGGGAAAAAGAGGCAGAAGAAGACGAAAAAGAGGAGGAGAAGACAAAGAAAGACGGCGAAATAGACTCCGTGCGCGCGTAATATATTTGACAAATGGGATTCAACATGGTTAAGATTGAAATCGACATCTAGGAAGCAGAATACGAAATAATCACAAAGATTGCGGAAAAGATGGGTATTTCGGTCGAAGGCCTAATTCAGCAAGCAGTAAACCAAGAGCTTGCAGAAATGACCATTTTGCTTCAGAGATCGGAAAATTTTGAGAGCTAGCAGACCTTCTTTTCCTCGTTGCACTTTCCAACTACGATAATAGAACGAGTGTGCGCTGTTTCTGTTCCTGGTTACAGCTGATGTGAAAGTTTCATCCATCCATGTATGTAGCTTTGAAATCGTTTACCATATCTTTTTAGACTAGCTTGATGGTGTTCTTCATGACTCGGCATTAGTATTCATCTCAAACACTGGCGGTTGCATCGATATAGATGCTAGCAAGAACATCCGAAAGCCAACGTTAGCACTAAGCTGTGATTTTGCGCGCTACAGAAACCTAGAAATCCTCTTCCAATTCCATTGTACTATATGCCTTGTTTTCTTCGATCAGCTTGTCTGTATCGTTTTGCTTTTCTTTTTTTCTCTTTCTTACTTTTTTCATACCACTTAGCTTTGGCAGGCCTCTGCCACCCCTTGACCCTTGCATATCCCCCTATTCTCAGGGACTCTGAATGTCAGTGTTTCCGCAGTTCGAACACTTGTTCGGTCTTGCCGTTGCGTGTGGTTCTTTTCATCTGTGCTGGCAGGTGTAGCAGTTTAACTTCCTTCTGGCTTCCTACACGTATTCAACTCTCAGGAAAAGCTCTGCTCCACGTTTACCGAGTCCAATACTATCTGCAAATCCTAGTTTTCTTGCGTCCAATAATCCTCTTTATTCTGATCAATATACTTGGCCTTGAGCCATCTACACATTCTTCGGTATCAATCACGATATCTTTTGGCAAGTCATTTGCTACTACTATTTTCTTGTGGATTGAAGATACTAATTTCTGTTTTATTTCTGAGTCTCTTCCACTTTTGATTCGTTCTACCATTCTGTTTTACTTTCCTTTCGGTCAAACTAATAATATAGCAGAGAAACTATTTAAATAGTTATTTGCCTACTATATCAGACACTCAGAAAAAAAGGGATCACCAACGTGAACTTGCGAACTTTATCCAGAACAGGCAAAGAGATCGGGCCTGTCCTTCGCAGGTTTTTCATAAATACCTTGTTCGACTCGACGTTCATGCAGATGGGCATAATCATCGGTTCCATATTTGCTGCAAATCCAGACTTACGACTAGTCATAGGAACTTTGATATCCAGCAGTGTTGCGCTGGGAATATCGAGTGGCGTCAGTGTCTACGAATCTGAAAAGTTAGAGCGGGAGAGAAGGGTTGCCGAACTTGAAAAGGCTCTGTTCAGAAATCTCGACCATACCATGATCACTGAGAACTACAAGACTTATGCAATAGTACTTTCTATTGTTAACTTCTTGACGCCGTTTATGTGTTGTGGCATCGTAATCATTCCCTTGGTTCTCGCGATGTTCAGATTGACTAGCATCGTAACAGCATCTTGGGCCTCAATATTATTGGCGCTAGGCATCCTTTTCGTTGCAGGAACCTATTTAGGAAGACTTGGAAGACAGAATCCCTTCATCAAAGGGCTAAGGATGACAGCGTTTGGCGTCATTGCTTTCGTTGCAGGGTTTCTGATTCAGACCTTGATCTAAGAGAGGCACTCTACTTGCGAAAGCATTGCTATCAAAGAGACTACACTTTGGCTACGCTAATCTCGTCTATTCCTCTTACAGAAACGCCGTGTCTATCCATAACTTTCGAGAGCGCATCATAGTTTATCTTGGTTCCTTTCACTGTTATCTTTATGGTTTCTGTCTTGGAGTCAACTTCACTGACGACTATGTCTATCCCTTCTACCCCAT
>PEWI01000071.1:0-900 GCA_002779555.1 Candidatus Bathyarchaeota archaeon CG07_land_8_20_14_0_80_47_9
AAGATGTCCTTGAACATGGGGCCAAGCATGTCTTTCACTGAGGCTTCAAGCTTCTGCGCCTTCACCAGCATGATGCAGCAAACTTTGCCGTTTTCTTCACACGCTATGAGGGCCAACTTGTCGTCTGGTTTCAAGTCTGCTTTTTCTCTCACGTCTTTTGGCAGAACTATCTGCCCCTTAGAGTCTAGCGTCACTACGGCATCAACCCTGCAGCAGCCTGGATTATTGTTCATATCTTCCCCGACGCAGACAATGCTATTCGGAATATTTAACTTTATCGGAATAATCCTATTTTTCCGACTATTCTGGCGCAACCCAAAGGCCAAATGATGAACACTGCAGAGAGGCTATCATTACACCGTAGAGCAAGCCAAAAACCGCACTGCAGATCCATGCCACGAAGGCGTACGTCAACACAACTTTCCAGCGCACAATCCGCGAAACAGCCACCATGTTCGGAATGTCATAGGGCTGGCCCATAAGCCATGAAAGCAACGCCGCCTTCGACATGCCTAGCTGTAACAGGCTTCTGCCTAAGACTATCTCCACGAGAGTTGGGGTATAGAGTGGCTCACTTACGACTGAAGCCAGAAGCACGCCGGTTACGCCGGTCAAGTAGCCCGTGACAAGCTCTTGAGGAAGATAAGCCTCAACATAATTCACTATAACAAGCCCAACGATGAAATACGGCAGTATCTGTTTTAGCCAGAAACCCTGAAAACTTCAGAGCAGAAATCAACCTTTCATCAAGCGGAGACTTTACCAGATCGATTGTCTGCTGCTGACCACGTGAAGCCTGGCTGATCTGATGCTTTTTTCAACGGCCTTGCCCCATGGAGTTCTCGAGATTATGACACGAGCAAGTACTGCTTGACCGTGGTGCCCGCAATGGTTTTCAAT
>PEWI01000071.1:946-1270 GCA_002779555.1 Candidatus Bathyarchaeota archaeon CG07_land_8_20_14_0_80_47_9
TTAGGAGCGCTCTGAGAGAAGTGGGACTGTGACCTGCTCAGTTTACGAAGTCAGGACATAGTCAGTGCAGCAAGTCATGAGAAGATTGGATCATGAAAACGATTAATCTGATTGTTCGCCAAACCGAAATAAGCAAAGCATTCCCCAGCGGCTTGCATCTTGAAGTGGACGACTGTGCGTCTATTCTCGACGTGATCCGAGTTGCCGATGCGAAAATAAAGGAGAGATGCCGGAAATTTCCAGTGAGAGAATTCACCAGCTTGTTTCAGATGGTTTATCATCCTCACGAAGACAGATTCTACAGGCAAGTTGCGGTTCAGGCGC
>PEWI01000071.1:1451-1878 GCA_002779555.1 Candidatus Bathyarchaeota archaeon CG07_land_8_20_14_0_80_47_9
TCTGACTCGCTGCGTGACCTTTAACCCGATGCTTTGTCCAGCCTCAGCCTTGCGAACGTTCTCGTGCTCGATCTGCATGGAGTCGACAACCTGTTCAAAATCCGTGTTCGGTCCCTTGAAGACTATAGTGTCTCCTATGCTCAACGGCTCTGTGAGTTCAATCACGGCGACGCTGATTTTTGAGAAGAAATGCGTCACACGCCCGATCTTAACGACTTCCTCTTCGCTCACACGTTTCATCTCCTAGCAGTACAATAACAGGGCTCTTTGCATAAATAATTTATTCAATAACCTCGGCTTCCAAGTGAGTTGGAAAAGCTCCCGTCACTTCGACTCTCAAGGTCCTGCCAAGCAAGTTGTCAGCGCTTTTCACGACAATGGGCTTGTAAGCGAAGTTGCGTCCAACCCAAGAACCTCGAATCTTGCC
>PEWI01000071.1:2044-3175 GCA_002779555.1 Candidatus Bathyarchaeota archaeon CG07_land_8_20_14_0_80_47_9
AATTTGGATACGTTCACCACGTCAGGCTTCACCTCTTTGACCAGTGCCACAGACTTTTCGAAAGCTTCCTCACTTTCGCCTGGGAAACCGCAAATGACATCTGTGGAAAGCGTTATCTCAGGGAATCTGGCTCTGAACGCGTCAACTATTCCTTTAAAATCATCAACCGAGTAGAATCGCCTCATGCGTTTCAGTGTTTGGTCGTCACCGCTTTGCACGGGTAGGTGAAGGAACTTGAAGACATGCTCGCTCTGGTATGCCTTGACAAGGTCTTCAAGAATGCTCAATGCCACGTTGGGAGTCATCATTCCCACTCGAATCTTAAAGTCTCCACCAATTGCGCTTAAAGCGTCAAGCAACTCTGCAAGGCTTGTACTCTGATCTTTTCCATAGCACGCAACATCTTGGGAAGTAATCCAGAACTCGCGCAGCCCTCTGCTCAGGTCTTTTCTTACCCTATCAACAATCTCATGAATCGTGTAGCTTCTCAGATGCCCCCGGGCAAACACCACGCAGCAATAGGCGCATGAACCCAAACAGCCGTAATTTACAGGAACAATGCTTATCACGGGACTCAGCTGAACTCTAGGAAGATCCAAGCCCGGCTTATTACGCGCAGCCTCCTTCAAGACCAGGACTTTCTCGCCACCAAAGACACGTTCAGCAACTTCGATGATGGCGTCGCCTGCTGCTGGGCCTACAGCTGCGTCAAACTGCACCTCTCTGCACAATCTTTCAAAGTTGATCAGTGGCAGGCATCCTGCTACAACCAGCTTCTTGCTAGGGGGCACTCGTCTCAGGGTCTCAATCATGCGATTTTCTGTGGGCCCTTTGACAGCGCACGTGTTGTAGACAACCATGTCCGCGCTCGGGGCAGAATTCACGAGTTCATACCCAGCCGTTGCAAGGCATCCAGCTAAAACCTCGCCGTCAGCGAAGTTTGCCGAACAGCCGAAACTCTTCACGAAAACGCGCATAGTTCCCATCGCGATACAATAAATGCTTCAACAAGAAATAAAAATGTAAGGGTCGGCGTGGGCGGGAATTTACAGAAATCTGAAATGGGCTATGGGTAAGCTTTAAAAGGCATTGGCCGAACATGATTAGCGCATATTTAGGGCATATTATGCA
>PEWI01000071.1:3192-11281 GCA_002779555.1 Candidatus Bathyarchaeota archaeon CG07_land_8_20_14_0_80_47_9
ACCTCTCTTCACAGTTTACATGGAGGGAGAGATGAAATGAAGCTAATCACGCTCTATGTACCTGAAACGTATCTCAAGGCGCTAGATCAGCTTGTCGGTGAGAAGTTCTACCCGAACAGAGCTGAAGCGATCCGCGTAGCTATCCGTGACTTGGTGAACGAGGAAGTTTGGCGGAGGGAAAGAGTTGGTTAAGATGCACTCCACAGAGCACGCGCTCAAATACACTTGGCACGGCCCAGTCAGCGAAGGGATTAGACAACCAGGCTACTGCCGCATACTGGTGATCGGCGTCGGCGGAGCAGGCAACAACACTGTGACAAGGCTCACGGAATCCGGCACAACAGGCGCAGAATGCGTAGCAATAAACACAGACGCTCTGCATTTGAAGGCTTCGAGGGCTGATCAGAAGGTTCTGATAGGCGAAAAGCTGACTAAAGGGCTCGGCGTCGGCGGTAACCCGAAACTAGGCAGAGCCGCTATCGAAGAGTCTAGGAAGCGTATCGAAGACTTGCTTTCTGAAGTGGATATCGCCTTCATAACTGCAGGTTTAGGTGGCGGAACAGGCACAGGCGCAGCCCCAGTGATTGCTGAGATTGCCAGGCGAAAAGGGGCAATTACGGTCGGTGTGGTGACCACGCCTTTCCGCATCGAAAAAGGCCGAATCGACCATGCAGCCAAAGCGTTGACTGAGATGCGGAGACACTGCGACACCGTGGTGGTCATTGACAACAACAAGCTCATGCAGCTGGTTCCGCAGTTGCCCATAGGTGAGGCTTTCAGGGTTGCCGATCAAGTCTTGGCAAACATGATTAAAGGCATCATCGAGACCATTTCTGCTCCCAGCTTGATTAACCTCGACTTCGCCGACTTCAAAACCATTGTTAGACGCGGCGGAGTGGCCGTTGTCGGTGTAGGTGAATCAGACGCGCCGAATCGGGCAGAAGAGGCTGTTCGGAACGCGTTGAGAACCCCTCTACTGGATGTTGACTATGCAGGCGCGACCGGGGCTTTGATTCACGTTACAGGCGACAGTCAGATGACGATTGAAGAGGCTAACCGCGTGGGCGAAATCGTTACTGAGATGATGGACGTCGATGCCTTGGTCATATGGGGCGCAAGAGTGAACCCGCAGCAAGATGGCAAACTGAAAGTTACGCTCGTGATGACAGGCGTGAATTCGCCACACTTGTTGAGCGGTTTCGGAACCATTGCCCCGCAACTCTTCAACCTCGAACCCTACGCAGAACCAGAAAAGCCGTTAGGCATTGAGCTGAACCTCTACCAGATGGAAAACTTCTGCTAACCCTTCCTTTCTCCCCTCTTTTCTGAAACTAAAACCTTCTTCTAATGCCAAGAATTTCTCTCTTCAATCTTATCGTTAACGGTATTGCATTGCCGAAAGGTCGGCATGATCCCTTTCTTATGGCTTCCACTATCTTCTCAACTTCCATCTCAGCCTCAATAACTGTGTGCGCACATCCTATTTCCGGACCGTAGTGAGCATCGCTTCCTGCAACACGCGCAAGCCCAAGCTGAGAAGCCAGCAGCTGCGCATGCTTTACTGAGCGGTTGAACGGAAATGCTGAAGAGTTTATCACTTCAACGGCGTCAAATTTTGAGTTTGTATATCTGCCAAGGCTTCCTTTGAAAAAAGTCACGGGGTGACAGGCCACAGCTATCCCCCCTGCCCCATGAATCCTGTCCACAGTCTCATTTGCGTCGAGCCCTTTCGGAACTGCCTCTCGAACCCCAAGTGCCACAATGTGTCCGTTCAGGCTTTCTATTTCCATGCCGGGAACAATGAGCAAGTCCGTCTCTCTAGCTATTTTCAGCGCGCTGTCAAGCCTATCGTGGTCGGTTATGGCTACGCCGTCCAGTTGGCGCCTTTTGGTGTACTGAACCAGCTCTTTAGGCGTGATGAGTGAATCGTAGGAGTAGACTGTGTGAACGTGGAGGTCGATTTTTAGCTGCAATCTTTCACGGCCGACTCGCAGGATCTGATGTAGTCTTGGCCAGTTTTTCTCTTGCCTTCGCCAGCATCTCGTCCACTTCCTGCTCGTTCGCGTCTATCTTTTTGAAAAGGGGTTTGGGCTTCGCTATTTTGTGGTTTGGTGGCAGAGGCTTTAGGGCTTCATCCCATTTCTGTTCGTGAACGCTTCCTGACAGGTTGAGGGTCTTCCAGATTTCTTCCGCGGCGAACGGGATGAACGGGGCTGACACTATGGCGAGCGCCTTCACGATCTGTGCCGCTACGTAGAGAATGTTAGCGGCTTGTTCTCGGTCTTTCTTGATGAGGTTCCACGGTTCTTTCTCGTTCAAGTACTGGTTTCCGGTGCGGCTTAGGCTTATCACGTTGTTCGCGGCGGATTGCAGTTTGCAGGCTTCTATTTCTTGGGCGATCGTTGCAACTTTTTCTTTCACCGTCGTCAGTATTTGCTGTGCTTCTGCGTCTAGAGCTTTGGGTTCTGGGATTTGGCCATTGAACTGGGTGTTTATGAATGTGAGCGTTCTGTGAATGAAGTTGCCGAAGGTGTCGTTCAGGTCGGCGTTGACTTTTTCGATGAAGATCTCCCATGAGAAGTTGGTGTCTTTTGTTTCAGGCCTTGTTGACATTAGGAAGTAGCGCCAATAGTCTGCTGGGTAAAGCTGCAAGGCCTCGTCCATGAATATGCCTAGTTTTTGGCTTTTTGACGCTTTCTCGCCTTTGAATTGGAGAAATTCGGTTGTTGACACGTTCCACGGCAGGTTGTAGTCTTCGCCTGAGGCTATGAGCAGGGCTGGAAGGATGATGGTGTGGAACGGGATGTTGTCTTTTCCTATGAAGTACAAAGTTTTGGTTTTCTTGTCAAACCAGTATTCCTTCCACTTTTCAAGTTCATTGATATTCCTGAAATGCTCGATAGTTGCTGACACATACCCCAACACGGCTTCGATCCAGACGTAGATCCTTTTATCTTCAGCTCCCGGGAAGGGCGCTTGAATTCCCCAGCTGACATCGCGGGTTACTGCTCTTGGCTTCAATCCTTCCTTTATCAGGTTAAGGCTGAAGTTTCTCGCGTTGCCTGGCAGCTGCTTGTTGTTTTCGACATACTTGCCTAACTGCTCAGAGAGTTTGGGCAGGTCAAAATACCAGTGCGTCGTCCTCTTTATGACGGGTTTGCCATTACAGATCGCGCAGTAGGGTTCAAGGAGAAGTGTCGTCTCCAGCAGTCTGCCGCAGTCTTCGCATTGGTCTCCGCGGGCGCGTTCGTAGCCGCAGTAGGGGCATTTTCCTTCAACGTACCTGTCTGGCAGAAATCGATTGCACTTTTCGCAGAAGAGCATCTCGGTTTCCTGTGTGAAAATGTAGCCGTTGTTGTAGATTTTCATGAGATGCTCTTGCACGAATTCCTTGTGCACGGGGTTTTCCGTTCTCGTGTAGTTGTTGAATGAGAAACCCCACTTCTTGAGAAGCTCAACTATTTTGGCATGGTTTTTGTCGGTCAATTGCTTCGGCTGAATGCCTTGTCTCACCGCCTCAACCTCAGTCGGCGTTCCATGCTCATCGGAACCGCTGACCATCACAACGTCCTCGCCCTTCAGGCGATAATACCTCGCCACCACATCGGCAGACAGGAAATGTAGTATCGTGCCTAGGTGTGGAAGGTTGTTGACGTATGGCCAGGCTGAAGCAACTAGGATTTTTCCGGGTTTCACGACACATCCGACATTTTCAGTTTAGTGACTATCTAGAAATGCAAATTCTATTACTTAAATAAAATGGAAGAATGTTGAAGGTGGGTTCTGCTGTTTTATCCTTCCGCTGCTTCTTTTTTCCACGTGACCCGGGGTCTACGAACTGAAAGGAATATCGTCGCAGCTATTATGATTGTGCAGATAATCAACAGCACTGCTTGAATAGTGAAAAGATTGACGATTTTATCCATATCTTCTAATGACATATACCACGGTGTGCTTTTTATGTAAAATGGCGCCGTCTTAGTATATTGATGAGGTGATTTATCCACAGCGATTTTTATGTCAATCTGTAGTGATGGCACGAACACTCCGCCTATAGCCCTTCCGTCTGATGGTACCGTGAACTCCACCGTGTTTTTATATATATTTCCTGCATTTTTCGAGAGAACAAATGGTGGCGATGGTGTTATGGTATCGTTTCCTTCCCATTTTTCACCCGTATAAGCAAACCACGGATAAAGTATCGTTATGTTGTTTAGAATAAGGTCTTCATCTGTTCTGTCGTTGCGGATTACTATGGTAAGTCTGCCTTTCTCCCCGGGATTGTAGCTTGTTTTATCCGTCCAAGCGTAAATATTGACTGTCTGCGAAACCTCCGCATAGGCTAAAGATGTTAAGAATATTGCTGAGATAGCCATGGTTATTATTGCCAGATATTTCTTCTTATTCAATTTTGTCACCTAGTTTGTCCATTTTAAGACTTAAAGTTATTTAAAACTTGCCGTAGCTGGACATCAAGACTTTTCGCAAGAGTTCCTTCATGTTCATGGCTGATGCGTCTGCTCTTACTCCCTTAGAGTTGAAATGAGTCAAAGAAGCTTGAAAGCCTTCTTCCTTTAAAACTTCAAGAACCTTTTTAACCGAGGGCACCGGTAGCGCTAGTTTATCGCATATCTTGTCAGGGACATAATAGGTGACTGGAGCGTCAACCTCGTTCCTTATCAAAGCCAAGATTTTCCGAATTTTTTCTCCGTGCCTAAACGCTCTGTGCTTAGCTTCTTTTTCCATCAATTCGCAAAATTGCTTGTCAAAAATTTTTCCCAGCCACAAAGGCCCGGCGACCTCAATCTTTGAGCCGCATTCGCTGCATTTTCCTTCATTTTTGGCGAACGAGTGCAATTTGGCGGTTTCTCGGTGAAAGCACTTGAAACAGTGCAGGATGTAGCCCATGTTTCTGAGGCTTTCATCGGCTTTCTTGGCGCCGTATTCCATGGTCGCGTAGACTCTGACGTAATGGTCTGAGCTGTGACTGAATACAACGTTTATGCCTATGTCATGTTTCGCCGCTGTTGCAGCTAGACATCCTGCTAGAAGCCTGACGGCCAGTTCGTGGCAATATTCAGTGCGCAGAGGCTTGCCGCCGTATTTTCTGATGCATGCCTTCGGATGAACACCGCACAGAGGGGCCATGTCTGTCGCTGTTAAAGCTAAGAAGCCACTGTTGCGAAGAGCTCGTATTGAGGAATCAAGATACGGCACGGGAGAGCCGAACGGGTCTAAGTCAATAACATCGAATCTCCTGTGCGGGGCGCTGTAATCGCTGAGAAGAGCGTTTGCCTCTTTGTGCTCGACAGTGACAAGCTCATCAAGTCTGTTAATCCTAACATTCTGGCTGGCAAGCTTCGACGCTTTGGCACTGATGTCGGTCATCACAACTTTCTCTACGCCCTTCACTTCAGCCGCGAAACGCACGCCCATCGCGCCGCAGCCGGCAAGCGGCTCGCAGACAACGATTTCGCGGTCCACTGTTCGTTGGTAAGCCTGCAACGCCAAGACTGCGATGTCACGGTTCAGCTCCATGACTGGATTGTAGAAAACAGGGGCCTTTGAAGGCGCGTATTCTGAAGGCGATTTCACGAAAGCCTTAAGCTTGGGGACAAGAAGTCTGACGTTTCCTTCTTTCACGATTTCAGTTGGAAAATCTGTCTCTGGGCTTGTTTCTTCCATCGCTTAGCTGTTCCCCGTTCATAGCTATGACAAAACCATTTTAGGACTAATTAGATTTCTGGTACATGGGGAGACTGCTTGCAGAAGCGGATAATATTGCTTACGGGAAACCCCGGTGTCGGAAAGACAACCGTCTTGTTGAAGGTTGTTGAAGACTTGAAAGCCAAAGGGTGCAAGGTCGGTGGGATGGTGAGCTGTGAAGTACGCTCATGTGGGACTCGCGTCGGCTTTGAAGTTCTGGACTTGAGCAACGGGCGAAGGGGGTGGCTTGCCCACGTGAACCAGAAGTCAGGTCCACAGGTTGGCAGGTACAGGGTGAATCTGGCGGACCTTGACAGTGTGGGTGCAGAGGCGATAGTGAGTGCTGTTGAGAATTCTGACATCGTTGTCATAGACGAGATTGGGCCGATGGAACTGTTTTCAGAGAGTTTCAGGAAAGCAGTTAGAAAGGCTGTTGAAAGCAGAAAGCCTGTACTTGCTGTTGTTCATTGGAAGGCAAGAGACACTTTGATAGACGAAGTGAAAAGGAGAGAAGACGCTGAGACACGTGTGGTCACCTCAGAGAACAGGGAAAGTCTGCACGGAGTTGTCGTTAGGAAGGTAGTCGAGTCTCTCGCGAAGAAATGACTGCCGATAAAGGGTTATAACTTCGGAGCAGAATAGCTTTCTGCGCAAGGGAGTTTCGCATGCTGGTTGCTGGAGTAGACGATGCGGGACGCGGCTGCGTGATCGGCCCATTAGTCATCGCAGGAGTCCTGATGAAAGAAGCAGACGTGCCCAAGCTCGTTCAAATGGGCGTGAGAGACTCAAAGCTGCTGTCCCCGCACAGGCGTGAAACGCTTGCCGTTGAGATTAGACACGTTGCCGAAAAGATCAGCATAGCGAAGTTGTCGCCGAGAGAAATAGACGTGGTTGTTGAGTCAGGCAGAAAACTTCACAAGTTGAACAGGCTGGAAGCTCAGACCATGGCGAAGGTTATAGAAGCGCTCAGACCAGACATTGCCTATGTTGACGCTTCAGACGTCCTTGAAGAACGGTACAAGCAGCATATCTTGGAGTGCCTGCCGTTCGAAGTGGAGATTGTTTCTGAACACAAGGCCGACAGAACCTACCCGATAGTTTCAGCAGCCTCCATAATCGCGAAGGTGGAAAGAGACAGCGAAATAGCGAAACTGGCGGACGTGTACGGAGACTTCGGCAGTGGTTACCCGTCAGACCCGAGAACCATCAGTTTTCTCCAAGAATGCCTAAACAAGTTCAAAGGATACCCAGATTTTGTCAGAAAATCATGGAAGCCCGCCAAGAAAGTTGCTGACGAAAAGAATTCCCGCCAAACGAAACTTACCTGATACTTGCGATCAGATCTTCGGGATTTCTAATTCTGTCCAGTTCTTCGCTTCGAATGCAAGAGATCTCGTTGTTCAAAAGTCTCTGTCCTTCGGTTATGAGGACTGGGTGGGCTTGGACAACCCTGCTGACGCTTAGAATCTCGTTGATCCTCCTGCTCAGTTCGCGCTCGTTGCTGTTTGCGACGCCGCCGATGATTCTCATTTTTTTTTCAGGCACACTTACGACAAAGTCGAAGGGTGCCCTTCTCACTGTGATGATGTTCCAGCGGGCAAGTCTCCTGAAGACTTTCTGGAGGAGCCTGGTTCTGGCAAGCATGTCTCTTGCCTTTGTCAGGAAACACCTGTGCTGAGGCTGTGATTTCTCAAAAATGTTCAAGGGTTTAGCGACGGGAATTCCTAGCGTCGCTATCAAACTGTACGCTGCTGTGACTGAGGCTTTGGCCATTCCTCGTTCATACCCATAGAGTGTTCTTCGGGATAGCCCAACCATTTCAGCCATTTCGCCTACTGACAAGCCTAGCTCCTGCCTTTTCCGCTTGAGTGCTTCACCGTCCACCTCAACATAGTAGCCTCCTGGACCTGCTTGAACCAATGGTTCTGTCTTGTGGATTGCAATGTTTTCGAACGTTCTCGGAGTGACGCCCACAATGCCATATCTCGTGTAGACGGTGTCGTCTTCAAGCGGTTTTTCCCGCGCTTTCTCGCCAACCAGCAGCGAGGCGGCTGAGATAGACTCGGATATGACTCGTAGTTCACGACAATCGTTCGGTGAGAGGTTGCCGATGTCCGTTTGGAGTTTTATGAAAATGACGGTGCTGTTTTTCCTTGCTGCAAAGTCGAAGCAGCTTGGCCGGGAGTAGCACGCATCAGAAACAGTGAAACCAGCTTCCTTGAGCACGGCGTCCGCGCTCACGATTTTCTCCCTCTCCCCGTAAGTCATCGGATTGTCACGTAAAACAGCGAGCGCGTTGCCAGATATAAACTATACTTATCTTCTACACAGCGGATTTTGCATTTTAGCCACTATCATGGCGTGAGCCTTGTCGTAGGGTTCT
>PEWI01000244.1:0-662 GCA_002779555.1 Candidatus Bathyarchaeota archaeon CG07_land_8_20_14_0_80_47_9
GGAAAATCTCTTGGAAAAGCGTAATCGAAGCCGTCGGCGGACTGCCCAGCGTGAAGTTCCACTGCGGCATTCTAGCCGTTGGAGCCTTGAAAAGAGCCATCAGAAAATACTACAAGAACAAGGGAGTCTCGCCAGATTGGCTGCGGGGAGAACCCACTTTTGAGGAGAAGCAGGCGTTGGAAGAGGAAGATTTGGTGAAGCTTCTTACTAAGAGGATGAAGGCGGCAGAAGAAAAGTAATGTTAGACCCGTACAAGATCAGAGAAGATTTTCCAATACTGAAACGAAAGGTCAACAACAACCCACTGATATACTTTGACAATGCAGCAACGTCACAAAAACCAAGACAAGTCATTGAAGCCATCAGGAGTTTTTACGAAAATCATAATGCAAACGTCCACAGAGCCGTTCACACGCTTTCGCAGGAGGCATCAGAACTCTATGAGTACGCGCATGAAGAAGTCGCGAAATTCATAAACGCAAGCGGCATGGAAGAAACAATCTTCGTAAGAGGCACAACAGAAGCAATAAATTTGGTTGCCTACTCGCAAGGTCTTCACGATCTGAAGAAGAATGATGAAGTAATACTAACGTTGATGGAGCACCACAGTAATATAGTCCCTTGGGAAATCCTTTCAAAAATAGTCGGGTTCAACATCAAAT
>PEWI01000244.1:683-2938 GCA_002779555.1 Candidatus Bathyarchaeota archaeon CG07_land_8_20_14_0_80_47_9
GAACCATAAACTATGAAAGCTTTGAAGGTGCCATTTCAAAGAAAACCAAGATCGTCTGTGTCACCCATGTTTCAAACGTTACAGGAGTTGTGAACGACGTTCGAAGAATCGCCAAGACTGCGCACGAGTATGGCTCGCTCGTGCTTGTCGACGGAGCGCAATCCGTCCCGCATCTGCCTGTGAACGTTAAAGACTTAGACGTGGATTTCCTTGCCTTTTCGGGCCACAAGATGCTGGGTCCAACAGGCATCGGCGTTCTGTATGGCAGACGAGAGATTCTTGAGGAAATGGCGCCGTTTCAAGGCGGAGGCGAAATGATACGGGCTGTCGAATTCAGCTCTAAGACACGGCGGTGCTCCATCACTTGGAATGACCTCCCTTGGAAATTTGAGGCAGGAACGCCCAACGTTTGCGGCGGTGTCGGCCTAACCGAAGCTGTGAAGTACTTGAAAAAAGTAGGCATGGAAAACGTGAAGGAACACGAGGAAGCCTTAACCAAATACGTTATGTCAAAAATGCGGGAATGCTGCAAGAAAGTCAAAATTTACGGGCCGCAGACCCCGACAGCCAAATGCGGTATAGTTCCCTTCGGCGTTGACGGCGTAAGTTCTCATGATATTGCCCTGTTTCTTGACAACTATGGAATTATGGTGCGAAGCGGCTTTCACTGTGCCCAACCACTGCATGAAGTGTTCAAGCTGAATTCTTCCGCTAGGGCCAGCTTCTACATATACAATACTTGTGAAGAGATCGACAGGTTCATCGAGATCTTAAAGGAGATCGAGCAGTTCTGATGGGCATCGTAGAGGATTATGTGGCTAGAACCGAGGGAACATGCGGCAAGGAAAAGGATGTTATCGTCATATTCAGATACGAAAAGAAAGATGAAGCGATCAACAGGATTCTTAAGAGAGCCAAGGTTGAGAAATCACTCGCTGGCATAGTCTTTGAACTCACTTTCAAAAACTTCTCTTTCAGGCTTTACCAGAGTGGCAAGGCTATCTTTAGGAGTTTAAAGAATAAGGACGAGTTAAACGCTGTCTTGACTGAGCTCTTGTCGTAAACGCGTCGAGTCAACCACTGCAAGATGGCAATCAGAGTTCCAGACTGAACCTATTCATCCGCGAAGACTTTGGCCACTTTCTGCAGTTCCTTTGCCACAGACATCAAGAAAGAACATGGACATCCAACTCCTGACCAACTATTCTCCGAAAAGTTGTTTTTTCATCGAGAAACTGAAACTGAAGAAAGCCAAGTACTCGCTTTCTGGCGTTGACGGGTTGCCGACACTACTACTGGTAGACAATGAGTAGCTGCTTCTGCTGATAAGGAAGAACAGCGGGAAAAAGAGAATAGCAGCATTGTGGACAAGCTACGACGCTTTCGTTAAGGCCTTGAAAGCGCTCTTCCTTGAGCTGTGGAAGAGAGATGTTTAGGTTCATGCTTCTCTCCTGAGCTTGCTTGTTCCTACTTGCCATATCGTACGTGCTAGTGCTCTCGTTTCCTTGTCAAACGCCAGCAATAACCCTAGGTAAACCATTGAGCCCACGGCTGTCATTATCAATGTTGTGGACCTTCTTGCCGGATGGACCAGAAACAGGACGAATGCCATGACTGACGAAGCAGCAACGTACTTCCCTATGCTTTTCCACGGAATCTTGACCTTGACAGCCTTGCGCAAGACGCTGTACAGAACTATAAACATCGCCAAGTGTCCTACGGTGTTGATTGCCGTTACGTAAGTCGCTACCAGTTGCGGGTTGTTGTTCGCAAGATAGTTAAGTGCATAGAAAGCCGTAGGCAGGGTTACCAGCGCGTGAGCATATGGCAGAGAAAAGGCGATGAACAGCCGGCTTCTTATGACCTGTCTGAACGGTATTTCTGCTTTTTCATCTACTTTTTCGATTCCATAGAGCACGTAGGTGAAAATCGATGAAATCGTCATGATTAGCGCGTCGAATGCTAATATTACTAGAACAGGGGTGGCAGGAACGTATTCCATGTTCTCTTTCAAGAACATTAGATAGGAACTGGGTATAGCCAGGACTCCGGCAGTCATGGGAACGGCAAACATCAAAACCATTTTGAGGGAGACAGTTGCTTCGTCTATGTTGTTTTCAGCCAAAAGTTTCGGCTGCAATGCAAAAGCTAGAAAGGCAGAGTATGTTATTATGTTCGCGATTTGTAGGGCGGCATAATAGTAGCCTGTTCCTATTTCTAGTCCATAGATTGTGAGCATGATGAATATGATTGAT
>PEWI01000172.1 GCA_002779555.1 Candidatus Bathyarchaeota archaeon CG07_land_8_20_14_0_80_47_9
CCATGATGTCTAAGCGCAAGGCAGAGTTCAAAGGGAAATAGATTCAAACCCTTCTTTTTTAATCCTTCACGCTTTTATCTTTCAGATTTCAATAATGTACAGAAGGAGCATCAGTATGAGGAAAGTAGCAGTCATAGGTGTGGGCAACTCGAAATTCGGCGTCAGAAACGACGTGACAATCTCGGAACTGGCTTTTGAAGCTGTCAAGCCGTCACTTGAAGATGCAGGGATAGACGCGAAAGACGTTGAGTTCGTGGCTTTGGGCTCGGTTGGAGCAGGAGCATGGTATGAAGAGCTGCTGCCTGCTGTCGTGACAAGCGAATACTGTGGATTGACGGGAGCAGGACTGGTGCGCTGCGAAGCGGCATGCGCAAGCGGAAGCGCCGCGTTTTTCACGGCCTACGCCGCAATCGCAAGTGGACACGCCGACATTGCTATGGCACTTGGCGCCGAAAAGATGAGGGAGATTGACACCCCGACTTCTATGGAGTGGATTGGAAGGGCAGGATACTACTTCTGGGAGTTCCACAACTTCGGTTTGACCTTTCCGGGATACTACGCGCTGTATGCGAATGCCCACATGGCCAAGTACGGCACTACTGAAGAGGATTTGGCTTTGGTGGCCGTCAAGAATCATAAGTACGGTGCAATGAATCCGATTGCCCAGTTGAAGAACAGGATAACTGTTGATGACGTGTTGGCTTCTACGGTGATTGCTTCGCCGCTGAAACTGTACGATTGCTGCCCGATGACGGATGGCGCTGCCTCGATTGTGCTTGCTTCTGAAGAGAAGGCGAAGGAGCTGAAAGTTGATACGCCAGTGTGGGTTGCGGGAATCGGCTATTCCTCTGGAACAGCGAACCTCAGCAGGAGACCTGACTACGTGGGTTTAGAAGCAAGTGTGCTGGCGTCACAGAGAGCTTACAAGGCTGCGGGAATCACGCCGAATCAGGTTGACTTTGCGGAAGTTCACGACTGTTTCACCATAGCGGAGATACTGGCTTACGAAGACATTGGATTATGCGCCAAAGGCGAGGGAACCAAGCTAATTCGAGAAGGGCAGACCGAAATAGGCGGAAGGATACCTGTGAACATGGATGGTGGGCTTAAGTCGAAAGGCCATCCGATAGGCACAACAGGTTGCTCAATGATTTACGAGTTGACCAGACAGCTCAGAGAAGAAGCAGTTGAGAAGAGCAGACAGGTGCCGCTTAAAAACTATATTGGACTTGCCCACAACGTGGGCGGAACAGGACATTACTGTTACGTAACGATTTTGAAGAGGTGAATTGAATGTCGCCAACATCTATGCCTGTGATAAAGTCTAGGCCTATAACGATTGCGCCGGAAATTCCAATAAGCAAGACCCTGAAGTTCTGGGAAGGATTGAAGCAGGGAAAAGTCTACGCGACCAAATGCAAAGGCTGTGGGAAACTGTACTTTCCACCTTCGGCTGACTGCCCACACTGCCTGTCAACAGAACTGGAATGGATTGAGCTTAGCAATGAAGCCGAAATCGAGACGTTCACGCACGTCGTGATAAGGCCGACCACGTTCCAACAGAACAAGCCCTACACCGTCGCGATTGGAAAGCTCAAGGAAGGCGTGAAAGTGCTCGCTTGGCTGACTGGCTTCAAGCTGTCCGAGATCAAGGTAGGCATGAAAGTCAAGCTTGTTGCCAAGGTCACGCCAGAAGGAAACCCGACGTACGAGTTTGTGCCGCCATAATCCCGATAGACGCTGATTTGACAACTGTCTACTTCCACTTGTTTATCCAGTCAATCGTTTTTGCAATCAGCTCTTCCTCTTTTCCTTTGTAGATGTGGTCGGCAGAATCGATTATCAGCAAGCTCTTCGGTTCATTGGCTGAGGCGAAGTTTTCCTGTGCTTCGTCCACGCCTACGATGTTGTCGTTGCTGCCTATCACGATAAGTAGGGGAACGTTATGCAGTTTTGACAGGGCTTCGCTCTCGTGCAGTTTCATGAGTTTTTCTCTGACATACCTTGGGCGCAGGTTTACTCCATACACTTCAAGCGTGAACAGCCTTGAAACGTCAAAGACCTTGTCCAAGTAAGAGAAGAAGAGGAACAAGCATATGCCAAGCTTTCCTCTCGTGCGTCTAACGAATTTTTTAACATTGTAGTCATGGTTCTTTGGGGTTGACCACAGGACTAAACCCTTGACTCTTTTCTCGTTTTGGACTGCATAAATGGAGACTGCCCCGCCTAAGCTGTGGCCGACGATGAAGACTTGGTTCGGAGCGACTTCAGGTCTGGAAGCCAAGTAGTCTAATGCGCATTTGACGTCTTCCTGTTCGCCAATACCGTAGTCAAAATTTCCTGTGCTTCTTCCGACACCCCGAAAATCAAATATGAGCGAAACGAACCCGCTTCTACACGCGGTTTCAGCTAGCCGAGCGTAAAGTCTTAAGCCGCTTGAGCCTCTGGCGTTAAGGCCGTGACAGATTAGCAGCCCAGGAGCAGGAACGGCGTCTGGAATGTATAGTTGGCCGTAGAGTCCTGTTTCTCCACATTGGATTGAGGTTTCCTCGATCTTCACAGGCGACCTGTCCGTAGAAAGTATTATTTGTTAGCTTGGATATTTAAAAATAGGGTTAGGATTATGCCGAGAAGAAAGAAAACTGAAAAGGAAACGGGTCAGCGGTCTGAACAGCTTGAGAAGCCTTGGTACAAGTTTTGGCCTGAGGGAGTTCCGAAACACATTGATTATCCCGAAATTCCGCTTTCCGACATTCTGAAGAACACAGCCGAAAGCAATCCAAACCATGTGGCGATTGTTTATTTTGACAAGGAAATGACCTACAGGGAGCTGAATCTCGCTTCTGACAGGTTTGCAACCGCGCTTGCTGACTTGGGTGTGAAGAAGGGTGACAAGGTTGCGCTCTTCCTGCCGAACATTCCG
>PEWI01000004.1 GCA_002779555.1 Candidatus Bathyarchaeota archaeon CG07_land_8_20_14_0_80_47_9
ACAATTCTGCCCTCGCAGACTCTCTCAGCAGTCTTTCTAATCAGTTGTGACAGCTCGAAGAATCCGTTGACTGTCAAGCCCAAGTTTCCGAGCATGTCTGCGAAATGAGAGTCGCTGCCGCCGTTCGCAATTATTATGTCAGGTTTGAACTCTTCAGCCATAGGAACAAAAACCTCGTTCAAAGCATGAAGATACGTGGCGTCACCCGTTCGAGGCGGCAAGGGGACATTGACATTGTAGCCTTCGCCATCACTTTCGCCGGTCTGCCAAACGAAACCTGTGCCCGGGTATATGGTTCTCGGGTCTTGATGTAGAGAAATGTACAGGACGCTTGGGTCGCGATAATAGATGTCGCTTGTGCCGTTTCCAAAGTGGACGTCGTAATCCAAGACAAGAAACCGCTTCACTCCGCAATTTGCCCTCAAAAACTCGATCAAGATCGCAACGTCGTTGAACAAGCAGAAGCCGCCGCCATAGTTTCTCCCAGCATGATGATACCCGCCGCCTATCGACACTGCCCGCTTGGCTTTCCCTTCAAAGACACCCTCGCCGCACTCAATTGCACCTCCGACGACAAGTAATGCTGCCTCGAGGATTTCCTGCGAAACTGGCGTTTCAAAATCGTAAGGTCGATTCTCTTTTGCCAAGCGAAAAATCAGATGTACATATTCCCTGTCGTGAACCCTCAGCAGGTCCTCCTTGGACGCTGGTTCAGGCTTCACAATCATGAGCTCTGGAAGACTGAGCAGACCTTGGCTTTCGAAAAACCGCATTGCGTTCTCGAACCTGTCTCCCTTGAAGGGGTGGTCTTTGCCTAGGTCATACTGTTTGAACTTCTCATGAAAAGTCATGATTGCTTTCTCGGACATTCACGTGCACGCTCAAACTAGGGAAATTCGGCCGAGCCCTATAAGACCCTATCTGGCGTAACTTTCTTGAATAGAAAAAGGGAAAGCAGCAAACCTCTGCTACTGCGTTTCCTGCTTTTCTTCAGCTTTTACCTCAGCTGACTCCTCTGCGCATTGCACAGCTTCTTCTGTTGGCTCTGCTGGTGGCTCAGCTGACTCTTCCTTCTTTGCTGGGCGTGGCTCTTCAAGAAACGTCTCTTCAGGTTGAGGACTCTGCTCTTCTGCGACTTGCACTTCAATCTCTTGTTCTGCACTCGGGTTGCCACTTGAGAGTTGGCTTACTGCTTCATTGACAGCATCGAGTTCATGTCTTGCCGCTTCAAGTCCTGTGGACAGGAGTCCGATTTCACGCTGGTAGACCTCGTCGTCCACTTCACCGGCCACGTGCTGGATTTCAAAGTTCGCAAACAGCATCTCCAGCGTTCTTATCTGGCCTTCAAGCTCCTTCATCTTGGAACCCATCTTCTCCAGCAAGGCGTTCCGCTGTCTTTCAATTTCTGCAATAGCCTCATCCATCTCCTTGCTGAACGAGTCGTAGGTGGACTGCGAAATTCTACCCGTGCTCAGCAAATTGTCCAAGGCTTGCTTCTTTTTCCTTGCCATCTCCGATTCTTCGTTTAATCTCTTAAAAGAGTGTTTCCACGAAATCAATTCTAACACCGTTTAGCCATTCACGGCGAAAGAAGCAAATAACCTTTGTTAACATGTGGATATATCGCTAACTGTTCAGGAGGGCTGTTTTGCCCCTGCAGAAAAGGAATCGAGCTTTAAAAACAAACCAGCCCATCAGCCCTTCATAGCACCGAAAAATGCAATATCCCCGTCAGCCCTCAAGGCTCCGATTCTATTTCGTCGTTGCGCGCACGCGCGACTGGGCGCAAACGACAAGATCAAAAACCTCATAACGAGCCTTCTGAAAGTCCAATACACCCCACGAATTTTTCCGCAAGCCTAAGCTAATCGAAACGCTAAAGAACACCTTTTCTACATCTAAGAGCGAAAGCAAAGGCCACGATGGGCCCGTAGCTCAGTAAGGATAGAGCACCGGGCTTTTAAGCGAAAAGCAATGCAAGGAAACCCGGTGGTCCCGGGTTCAATTCCCGGCGGGCCCGCCATGACTGGAGCACATTTGCACTGTTGTTTCTTGGCGTATCTTGTCTTTGAAGGCTCTGCTTAGGGTTTGGAGCTGGCTGTTGTCTCTGTCCTCGAAGTCAATGGTTACGGTTCTGTGGGGTTCAGCTAGCGCTTCTCTGGTTAGGATTTCCTCTGGGTTGAGTCCCCAGGCGCGGATTATCTCTCTTAAGGCTTCGACCTTGTTGACTCTGGTTTTGGGCTGGATGGACAAGTCGTTGGCAGTGTAGATGTTGCGGAGGAACTCTATTCCCTTCATTTGGATGTCGTAGTGAGTGTCCGCCATGTGGCCCATCGTGTAGTCCACGTAATCGGGCTGCACTCCTAAACCTAGCATTTGGGTTTTGAAGTATTTTCTGAGGCTGTGAACCCTAGGCTCGTACATGCGGCCTCTGGACACCTTTAGGAGGCCTGCCTTCGCATAGAGCTGATGAACGATCTTCCTTATCTGCTTGGGTCCTATTATCGTGGAGTTAGGCTGGTCTCATCTCTGATCAATGGGGGATTCGCCAGTGAGGGTTTCAGGCGGGTTTCTCCTGTCTGGGCTACCTCGCCTTCACAGTTCAAGGTAAAGCCTAAGATATTCGGGTGCCTCAGAACTTAAGGTGTCATAGTCTGCGTACTTGCCCTTGGTGATTTCTGCCTCTACAAGTGCATGGATTGAAACCACACCTTTCTCAAGGTCTTCTTGGACATGGCGATACTGCAGCTTGGCCAAGGTTTCGTCTCTGAAGAATCCCAAAGCCAGATGATTCAGCGTAGGGTTATCGTTTCTTCAGATAAATATATCTTCTCTAGAAATATAGGGGTTTTTTGCATACGCACTAAATAACAGCCCAACCTAGTTTTATTCAAATGAGGAGAAGGGAAAGGTC
>PEWI01000102.1 GCA_002779555.1 Candidatus Bathyarchaeota archaeon CG07_land_8_20_14_0_80_47_9
TCTGCCTATTTGTTGCAAACGATTTGTAGAAAGGAGCCTTTAGCTCCGAATAACCTACGTCTAGTCTTCCAGCCGGGAGATCCATACTAATCATTAGTGCGTCTGGGCTTGAGACCTTAGCAAGCAGAAACAGCGTTCCACCTCCAGCAGTACCAATTTCCAAAACAAATTTTGGCTTGTGCTTTGCTAAAATCCTTAAGAGTCTCGCAATTTCCCAACTCACCTGTCGAGGAGCTATGTTCCACAATCCAAAAGGGAAAGAAGAGAAAATTCCAAACGCTAAATCCACATATTCCTCCACACTTTTGCGCTGGTTGGACTCACGCCTTAGCTTGACAAGCGCGAACCTAAGAGTCAATCTAAGGAAAAGACCGCGTATTGCTGTCTTTAGCCTTCTACTCCGCAGAGTTTTGTCAGCGACTTCCAGAAGTCTCATGCGCATTTCAGTCTTCCACTAATCCACTAAAACCTTTATTTATCGATTATGACAGTCGGGAACAAATATGAAAGCCGCGCGCTAACATGGATGAGGATGACGTAAAGAAGCTAGAGTTAATAGTCTATCTAATAGTCTTGGTTGTCTTTCTAGGTGCGGTTTTCAACATTCCTTCGTCTCTGACAAACCTAGCTGTTCAATGGTTGGTCGGTGCTTTCTTAGGTTCAGTCATCTCATTGGTTGCTGGCGCGCTAAGACATGGCAATCGTCAATCTCTTGAAACCTTGATTAATGAAGAATCATTGTTATTTGCCAAATATCTGAGAAATGAAAAAGAAACATGGATTCCATGAATCGCAATCCCTAACTGATTTTCATTTTTTTGAAATCGAAGGGTTTGGGTTTGGGATGTAGATTGAACGGAGCATTGACTTCCGGTCGTGTGGATGCTACAGTTTAATATGCTACAGTAGTTTCTGTCTAGCGTTGAAGAGTCGAATTTCAAGGTTGTGGAAGGAAGTAAAGAGATGAGTGTCAGAGCGATTGGCAAGGCTGATGTTTTTTTGATGTCGTGTTTGATTGTTTTTTGGGGCAGTTCCTTCGTTGTCGTTAAGGAAGCGATGCGGGAAGGCTTGACTCCAGTTGCAGTGGCTACTTTCAGGTTTCTCACTGCGGGCGTGCTTTTCCTCGTAGCCCTTCTTTTGGCCAAGAGCAGAAGACGAAACTTCAAAGTTCTAGTCGAGAGAAGAGATTTGCCGACGTTGCTGGTTCTGGCTCTCACAGGCATCACTTTCTTCTTCATCATCCAGTACACTGGCATACAGATGGCAAGCGCTTCAGTCGCCGCAATTGTCGTGTGCCTTCTTTCCCCAATTCTGATTTCTGTTCTCTCAGCCAGAATATTCAAGGAACGACTTGTGAAGAGGCAGATTCTTGGAATCGGAATTGCGGCAGCTGGAACATTCGTGGTCATTGCAGGCAGTTCACCAAGTATTCAGGGCAGCAGAGATTTTCTCTTCGGAACTTTGATTCTGCTGTTGACACCGCTTCTGTGGGCAACCTACAGTCTTTTGGGGAAAAAACTGATGGAAAAGTATGATGCTTTCCTTGTCGTGGCATACGTAAACATGCTTGGCGGCTTATGCCTACTCCCTTTTTCGCTGGCTGAAAACTCTTTCTATGGAATACTCTCGATGAACCAGTATGAGTGGCTGGCAATTCTATACCTGTCGTTCACCTGCTCATTGATGGGATACTACATCTGGTTCTACGTGTTGAAGAAGGTGGGAGCGGCAGTGACAAGCACATTCCTCTTCGCAGAGCCGCTGATCACCGCAATGTTTGCAGTCACATTTGTCGGGGAGAAACTAAACTTGCTGATCGTCGCAGGAGGCCTTCTAATCTTCTCAGGAGTGTACCTAGTCACGAAGAAGAAGCCATAAGCCTCACTCTGACAGGCAAGAATGACTGTCTTAAACAGCAATGTCGTGACACACGAGAATGTCTAGGAGACCGGGAAGTTGCCAAGGAAGCCGTAGACTTCCCTCGGGTTGAAGACGCTGAAAGCTGCGTGTCGCAGTCTTCTGCCAATTTTCGGTATCAACCCTCTCGCATCCGTCCCGAGCTTGCACACCACAACATACTCGAACAGCCCGAGAGATTCGACGTCGACTATATCTCGGGCAAGTCCTGCCTTTTCCAAGGCTGACCTGACCTCAAATTCAGGCGCACCCAAAACTACTAGTCTGTCCAGCAACGACTTCGTCCAATCTCCGTACCGTTCAAGTTGCTTCTCCGATAGTGTAGCGTCAATATGCTTCTTCTCACCGTCCACATTTGAGATTTTGACGGTCAGCGGTAAGTTATCGTAAAAACCAAAGAGTTCAGCGCATTTCTTGAGCGCAATTTTCCTTCCATCAACAAGTTGAGCCTGTAGACTTTGCAGCGGGATTGCGGCGTCAACAACGTCTGGCGAGTAGACTCCAACGTCTATGTGGAGTTGTTCCTTGTCTCGGTTCAGATTCGTGATGCGTCCTTCTATCGTCGAAAACTTCTGTAGATTTTCCAGATGCTCAG
>PEWI01000164.1 GCA_002779555.1 Candidatus Bathyarchaeota archaeon CG07_land_8_20_14_0_80_47_9
TGTTTCGGATTTGAGCGTTTATCTGTGTGCTTGAAAATTGTGTAACTATCTGTTAAGTCTCTGAAACCTTCTGGATTGTCGTCCTCAACTGAGATAGTGGCAATTCCATTTTCGTGAATCGTTTCAATTTTGCAGGGGGCTATGTTTTCATCCCACGCATTAGCCACAAGCTCTCTGATAATGTAGCTCTTAGGCTTTCCAAGCTGTAGAGCTTTTAAGCCGTCTTTATCGACTTCAAACCAACTCTTTCTTTTCGTGTTCATTCACTCACCTTATGGATGTGGCTTTTGCGCGCGCTAGTGCGATCACTTGCTGGCAAAGGACATAAATACCGAAACTGCAAATCGAATAATAAGGTGTTGATGGAAACATGGTTGACAAGAAATCCTTAAGCCTTCTCAAGGAGATGCTCGAATCCTTTGGACCCGCCGGGTTCGAAGTTGAAACAGCCGCGATTGTAAAGAAGGCGGTTAAGGTTTATGCCGACGAAGTGATGACTGATAAGCTGGGTTCAGTGATTTTTACTCACAAGGGCACGTCTGAGCTGCCTCGCGTTTTGCTTGCAGGACACATCGATGAGGTTGGCTTCGTTGTCTCTGGAATTGAAGATCGAACCGGTTTTCTCACGTTCAATCCTTTAGGTGGGTGGTGGGATCAGGTGCTTCTTTCGCAGCGCGTTGTCGTCAGGACAGAGAAAGGTGATATTCCAGGAGTCATCGCGGCGAAGCCGCCGCACTTGTTGTCGCCTGATGAGATGAAAAAAGTTGTGGAAAAGAAATTCATGTTCATCGACATCGGCGCGACCAGCAAAAAGGAGGCTGAGGGCATGGGTGTCAGGATTGGTGACCCTGTCGTGCCTTTCTCAGGTTTTTCGGTTATCCGTGACGGGAAGCTAGGGATGGGGAAGGCGTTTGATGACAGGATAGGTGCTTTCATCGCGATGGAAGTCGTGCGCAGGCTTGCTGAGCAGAAGGTCAAGCATCCAAACACCGTGTACGGTGCGGCGACGGTGCAGGAAGAGGTTGGCTCAAGGGGTGCGGCAACAGTTGCTCACATGGTTGATCCGGACGTAGCGATTGTTCTGGAAGTGGACATTGCGGGCGATGTTCCTGGAGTGCAGCCACAGGAGGCGCCTACCAAGATGGGGAAAGGGCCGTCAATCTTGACGTTTGACAGTTCTATGATTCCTAATCAAGCTCTCAAACAGTTTGTCATAGACACGGCGAAGAAGGCGAAGATTCCATATCAGCTTTCGTTGGTGGCAATGGGAGGAACGGATGCCAGTAGGATTCATATGAGTCGGGCTGGTTGTCCCAGCATTGTCATAAGCGCGCCGACGCGGCATATTCATTCGCACGTTGGCATCTTAAGCTTTGATGATGTGGAGAACGCAATAAAGCTGACGCTGGAATTGATCAGGAGGTTTGACAAGAAAACAGTCAGCAGCTTCACGGCTTTCTAAACGCGAAACCATTCCACTTTTCTTCGTGTCATTTGTGATAAAAAAAGAGAGGCAGTTCTCTCTTCCCTGCTTCTAGGTCCGTTATGCGTGGTTTTTGGTGTTTTCAAGCTCACGCCTATGTTAATGCTTGGTGTCCTTGCCTAGGCTTCTTCTTGTCTCGTTGAGTGTCTCTTTTGCTTTTGGCGCTTGTTCATGGAGTTTGGAAATCTTCTCGCACTTGTAGTCGTCACAGTAGGCACAGTTCTTCACGTTTCTCCCTTGTCCGCACTTTCTGATCTCACATATTTTAGTATAGTTGAAGACACGCGTTCCTCTCGTGACGCAGCCGTCGCAGTTGATGTCTTCTGGCTTGAACGGGTGACCGTACTCTTTTGTCCACAACTCTGCCACTCTCTTCCTTTCGGCATCGTCGTTCATCTTCGTCGCCTTGAAGGTCGGGCAATCAGAACACGTGATTCCACAATGGGCTATAATCTTCTCCATCATGATCCCTCAGATGGGAATAGCTTTTGCACAACGCCACTAATATCTGTAGCGCGTGCTAAATCAGGGCCGCCAGAACAAGTAAATCTTCGTTTGCAACAGGAAGCCGCAGATCTTGATTAAATCAGCAAGCTTGTCCATGCTTGCGCTCTCAATTTTCCGGGCATATGTCTCATCTGCGCTATGTCCTTTTCAGGGCGCGAGCTAACTGATGTGGCTCCAAACCTCCTCTCCCCGTCCGAGTTTTCTCCGACACCGGCAGCAGGACACGGACACGCGTCTATTTGTCATCAAGATCATCAAAGACGGGCAAAAGAGGAGCCTAAACGAGTCTTGAAATGTTGTAAGCCTTAAAATTTGCGCTGCCGACACTTGCTACCCTGAAAAATACAAGGGGATACTAGAACATTGTTAGGTACACGGGCCCTCAACGCTCCTAGCCCCCCTATTTTTTCACCGCTGAAAACACCCGCCCCATAGGAGCTACTCAAAAATTTGTAGGCACAGTCCAGGAACTGTTGCCTGTCTTTCGCTGCGCGCGCTAGTCTCTTAGAGGTGGGGTTTGAATATGTTACGGACATGGACGGAAAGAACCTCTTCAGGAAGCGGAAGTGAATAAAGGGGATACATAATTTTAGAAATGAATCAACATTCTTAAATATTTGTCTATCTTCGCTATACAGAGTCTAAGTGACACAGTATGCCTAAGCAGGAAAAAGGAAAATCCCATCAGATAAGGCCAGTAAGCAAGCGACCTCCAAGCTGGTGCAAGTACCAACCAGAAGAGGTGGAAGCTCTTGTTGTCAAGCTGGCAAAGGAAGGCAACAGCCCGAGCCGTATAGGAACAATCCTGAGAGACCAGTACTCTATTCCCTTAGTGAAGCCCATAACGGGCAAGACCGTGCTGCAAATTCTGAAAGCTTCTGAGCTTGCTCCTGCAATGCCGGAGGATTTGGGAAACTTGGTGAAGAAGGCTGAAAGTCTCGGCTTGCATCTTGAGAAGAACAAGAAGGACCTGAATAACAAAAGGGCGTTGCAGATGGTTGAAGCGAAAATCTACCAACTCTCAAGGTACTATAAACGCGAAGGCGTCCTGCCGACTAATTGGAAATACGAGCCGAAAATAGCTTCATTGACCTAAGCCCAGTGGTGTGCACAATTTTTTGGCGCCTAACTTGCTGCATGATGACAACTCGTAGAATACACCAGATTTAAATGTCTGAACAATTTAGCTTCTTAACCTAGCGTGAATGCCATGGCAGTGGATGAAAACCAGATTGCATGTTTCTCAGATTCAGCCGCACGGGCAGCCGCGACAATTGTGGAAACTGTCAAGGAAGACGGGCTCATTTATGTTTTCTCACATCTAGATGCTGACGGCATCTCAGCGGCAGGCATAATCGGCAAGATGTTGGCCAGACTCGATGCTAAGTTTAGGATTCAGGTAACCCAATGGATCAACGACAAAACCGTAAGCGAAATACTTTCGGAAAAGCCGCAGCTGATAGTCTTTTCAGACCTAGGAAGCGGCTACATAGACTTTATAAATGACAAACTCGCAACCTTCAAAACCGTAATTCTGGATCATCATCAGATCATCGGCGAAGAAAAGGACAACATTGTGCAAGTAAACCCACACGTGCATGGGATTGATGGCGCGCGTGACATAAGCGGTGCAGGCGTTGCATATTTTGTAGCTAAAGCTATAGACAAAGTTAACATTGACCTAGCGCCTGTTGCTGTGGTCGGAGCGCTTGGAGACCTGCAGGACAAGTATGATCAGAGATTGCTGGGCGGGGTTAATGAGAAGATTGTTGAAGACGCAACAAGTGCGGGTCTGTTAACGGTTGAGAAGGATCTGATATTCTTCGGCAGAGAAACGCGACCCATACACAGAACTTTGGCATCAACAACCAACCCGTTCATACCTGGCATAAGCGGTGAAGAAGACAAAAGTCTAGCCTTCTTGGCAAGTTTGGGCATCAAACCCAGAGACGGCGAAAAGTGGCGCGCCCTCAGAGACTTGTCTGACGAGGAGAAGAAGCGGCTGTGCTCGGCTCTTGCAGACTACCTGTTCTCGAAAGGCCTACGTTACGAGGTAACAAACCTCATTGGACACGTTTACACTCTGAACAACGAGGAACCTTGGACTCCAATCCGCGACGCCAGGGAATTCGCCGTCTTGTTGAATGCAACGGGCCGCATGGACAAACCAAGCCTAGGCGTGGCGGTCTGCATGGGCGACAGAGGCTCAGCCCTTGAAGCCTCAAACAAGGTGCTCGAAGACTATCGGAGAGCAATTAGCAAGTATCTTGGCTGGGTGATGGAGAAGCCTGAAAGAATGAAGGAACTGGAAAACATCTACGTTATCTATGGTGAAAGCTTCATAAACGACAAGATAGTCGGCGCAATCTCGTCCATTCTTTCCGCAAGCTTGCCGAACCCTGAAAAACCATTGATCGCCTATGCCAACGTCGAAGAAGAAGGTTTGGCAAAGATCTCCGCAAGAACCATGGACACCATGACAAACAAGGGCATCAACCTCGCAGAAGTCATGCAAGTAGCCGCAGGGAAACTTCAAGGAAAAGGCGGCGGACACAACGTAGCAGCTGGAGCACAAGTTCCCATGGAAAGCATCGGTACCTTCATACAAATCGTCAACGAATTAATTGGAAAGCAACTGAAAGGCGAAAAAATTGGAAGCTGAAATAGTAGTTGAATATGATGACGCAAAGATCGCCCAAGCCGTGGCAGAAGCTGTCTCGCCGGACAACTTCAAGACGCCACGCGAGCTGTCAGTCAAAACCACTGTCAAAGAAAAGAGAATAATCACACAAATAGAACACCATGGAAAACTTCCAACTTTCATTGCAACGATTGACGACCTGCTCTTTTCCATCTGGACCGCGGAAAACACTCTGCAAACAACAAAGAAGCTTTAGACGCGCGCGAAGACGTGGATGGCAAAAGCACATGACCACCGTCAGTAAAGCGACCAAGAACGGCATTCAAGCTCTCAGCAAGAAACTCTTTAAACTGCTAGGAGACAAGAACGGTCAAATCTATCAGGATAACGTTGCCAGGTTCGGTATTCCAGGGAAATATGTAAAGAAAGCCTTCTCCGAAGAGACGCCGTTGGGGGCCGTTGCTTCTGCGAAATCAACGATCTATCTTGCCCTCGAAAGCAGATGCAAAATCCTAGGTTTCGCCCAGACCATACAGCAAGATGCTGACACGACAGAATTGGATCGCATCGTGGTCTTTCCGGAATACACGGGGAGGGACGTCGGGACACAGCTTCTAGCCAGTGTAGTGAAAGACGAAAAACGAAAAGGAACGAAAACCATCGTCGTGAATGCAGGTATAGGGGGAACGCACGCTAGACGATTCTACGATTAAAACGGTTCAAACCAGTCAAAGAAGTAACGATAGAAGCCGTGGGGTGACAAGATAACTCTCGTCACACATCAACTCCAACTGGACTCTGACTAGAATAACTTGCTATCTGCTGCTGGATCTGCAAGTGGCACAGTTTATATCTGGGAGTCTCCGACTTGTGTTCAGTTTGGAGATTTGAGTATCATGGGTGAAGGGAGAAGCGGTCAGTTTTCAATTCAGTCGTTGCTGTCAGCCAGATTATTGCTCTCTCCGCAGTTGGCAGATGGCAAAGTGTACTTCATCAGCGACATGAGCGGCGTAATGAGTCTATACGTGATGGATCAAAACGGGAGCATGCCGGAGTCTTTGTTGCCTGCAGGTCTTGCCCTGCAGAACCCGCATCTAATGGCTGGTTACAACTATTTCGTTCTGCCTAAACTTGCCAAGGTTATTGTGATGATTGACGAGAACGGAAACGAAAACTACCAACCGTGCCTTGTCCCCCTTGAAGGCGGGATTCCAGAACCGATATTCGGCGAGAGATACAAGAACGAGCAAGTGGCATGTCTTCACTGCGATGTAAAGAAGAACATTGCATACTTCACTCGAGACGACCGAAAAACCCCGAATCTGGAATGTTTAATGGTGGATTTAGCCACCCTCAATGTTACTTCTCTGGGCACAAGCATTTACGGCAACTACTATAACGGCGCCAACCCTGACCATTCCACAGTGATTCTCGCAGACGGCTACACTGCCGCAGACAATGTGCTCTACGTTTGGCGGAAAGACATGGCTGAAAGACAGCTGCTTTACGGGGTTCCTATCGAGAAGAGAACGGAGAATCAGCAAGTGAAGCTGTCGGGAATCGGAAACTGCAGCTTCACGCCAGACGAAGGGGGACTCTTGTTCAGATCGAATCTCTTCAGCGATGAAGGAAGCGCAAGCTACTTGTCACTTGATGGGTCGGCCAACGTTCTTGAAGTGCCAGTTTCTGGGCTCAGACACAAGGGGATGGGAGAGCTCGCCGACATCAAACTTGTCGACAAGGACCGTTTTCTGTTGGAGTACAACATTGACGGGTGTTCTTGGCTGTATGAGTGCAGAATGCGCGAGAATGAAGGACGAAAACAGTTGGATGTGGAGCGTACTCTCTGCGGTCTGCCGCCTCTCTCTGAAGGCGTGTTGATGGGATATGAGTTCGAGTTGCAGGAAAATGCAGGGGAAACCAAAGTAGGATATGTGCTCTCGTTCGCAACAGCAAACAACCCAGCACAGATTTACCTCTACCCACCAGACTCGCCATTGGAAACCCCAAAGGTTCTGTCCAAAGAACGCGTACTGGGTATAGATGGCAAGTTTCTTTCGGAGGGGGAAGACGCCAGCTACAATAGCTTTGATGGCTTGAAGGTTTCGGCGCGGCTGTACCTACCCTCTGAGCATTTGGGCTTCAAAGGCCCAAGACCTCTGGTTCTGTATGTCCATGGGGGACCACAGAGTCAAGAACGACCCGACTTCACATGGTTCTCGATGCCCCTGATCCAGTTCCTGACTTTGAACGGGTTTGCTGTGTTTGTGCCAAACGTTAGGGGCAGTGCGGGCTACGGTTTGCGATATATGAAGCGCGTGGATCACGACTGGGGAGGCAAGGACATGCTTGACCATATAGAAGGCTTGAAGATGCTGGAAAAAGATTCTCGTATCGATTCATCACGGCGCGCCGTGATAGGTCGTTCCTATGGTGGATACATGACCTTGATGCTTGTGTCGAGACATCCAGATCTTTGGAAAGCTGCGTGCGACATGTTCGGCCCGTACGACTTGATTGCGTTCATCTATAGGCTTCCTGAAACTTGGCGAACGTTCTTCTACCTGTCCGTCGGCCATCCTGAGAAAGATAAAGAATTCCTTACGGAACGTTCGCCGAAGAGCTACTTGAAGAACGTTAAGTGCCCAATGTTGATTCTTCAAGGAAGGAACGACCCAAGAGTGCTTGCGGCAGAATCAAGAGAGGTGGCTGAAAACCTGAAAGCGAACGGCGTTGAAACAGAGTTTCTAATCTTTGAGGATGAAGGGCACGACGTCATAAAATTCAAGAACAAGATGCTTTGCTACACAAAGATCGTAGGCTTCTTCAAGAAGCACCTTAACCCATAGTAGAGAATCCGTATTAGACTCTGCAGTCTGTGTTGCAGCCCAGTTGCTGACCACCGCAAGTTTTAAGAAATCTTGACGCCGAACTTGAGTTATGGAACTCGATGATATGAAGGTCGCTGGAACACTTCTGTTCTCAGGTGCAGTCCAGTTCCTCCTTGGACTGATCATAGCTGAGGCGTTGTACCCAAATTACAGTGTTTCAGGAAACTACATAAGCGACTTGGGCGTTGGGTCCACTGCTCTCATCTTCAACTCGTCCGTCTTCGTGCTCGGTCTTCTGGCCGTTGCCGGTGCCTACTTCATTCGGGAAGCGTTCAAGTCTAACTTCCTCTTCATCATCCTGATCCCGACAGGCATTGGCGCCATGATGGTGGGATTGTTCCCCGAGACTGCTGGAGTAATGCATACTATCGCTTCACTGGTCACTTTTCTGTTCGGTGGGCTAGCGGCAATCGTTTCATACAAGGTGGAGAAATCGCCTTTTTCTTACCTGTCAGTTGTGCTGGGAGCGATGGGCCTCGTGGCACTTGGGCTTTTTGCTTCCGGCAACTATCTGGGTTTGGGCGTTGGAGGGATGGAACGCATGATTGCCCATCCTGTTCTGCTTTGGGCGGTCGGCTTTGGCGCTCATCTGCTTGGCAGTTCAAGAGACACGAGTTCTGCTGCGAAAGCCCAAAACTAGGAATCGCAAATGGACAACCGACGGCATCGCAAGGTTAAATAGTCAATTCAAGGCTAGACTAAGAAGCTGCAAGTGGGGAATATGCTAGACATCAAGCTCATTCGGGAAAATCCAGAGCTCGTGAGTAGCAATCTGATGAAGAGGGGTGACCCTGCAAACCTCAAAATGCTCGACAGCCTGATTGATTCTGACAAGAAATGGCGTCAGGGTCTGACTAAGCTTAACGAGTTGCGCCACGAAAGAAGACAGGTGACAACTGCAATTGCAGAAGCGAAAAAGAAAGGGAAAGATGCAGGCGCAGAAATGTCGAAGGCAAAGGAAGTTGATAATGAAATTACAGCGTTGGAGAAGAAAGTGAACGAATGGGAGGAGAATGTGCATAATTACCTGATGCGGCTTCCAAACCTCCTACACGAATCAGTGCCAACGGGCAAGGATGAAAATGGCAATGTCCAAGTCAGAACGTGGGGCAAGATACCCGAATTCAGCTTTCCCGTAAAAGGACACATGGACCTAGGCCTAGATCTCGACTTGATAGACGTTGAAAGAGCTGGCAAGATTGCAGGCGCAAGATTCTTCTACCTGAAACGTGAGGCAGTCCTGCTGGACATGGCTTTGATGAGTTTCGCCCTCGAAGAAATGCGAGGAAAGGGCTACACTCTGATAGAGCCACCCTATCTGATGAGGCGAAAACCCTACGAGGGTGTCGTTTCGCTCAGCGACTTTGAAGATGTCTTGTACAAGGTTGAGAACGAAGACCTGTATCTGATTGCAACCTCAGAGCACCCCATGGCAGCAATGTTCATGGATGAGGTTCTGAAGGCGGAAGACCTGCCTCTCAAACTTGCAGGGATAAGCACCAACTTCAGGAAGGAAGCTGGAGCGCACGGCAAGGATACTCGTGGGATTTTTCGCACCCACCAGTTTAACAAGGTTGAGCAGTTCATCTTCTGCAAGCCCGAAGACTCTTGGAGAATTCATGAGGAACTCGTTCAAAATGCGGAAGAGATTGCTCAGAAGCTTGGGCTTCCCTACCGCGTGGTAAATTCATGCACAGGCGACATTGGAACGGTAGCCGCCAAAAAATATGACATTGAGGCTTGGATGCCTGCTCAGAACGCGTACAGAGAGATAGTTTCATGCAGCAACTGCACAGACTATCAAGCCCGAAGGTTAAACATAAAGTACAGAGAGAAAGAGGGAGAAGCGCCTAAGGGGTTTGTGCATACGTTGAATTCCACGGCCATAGCCACTGGCAGAACGATCGTTGCGATACTTGAGAACTATCAGCAAGAAGACGGTTCCGTTGTTGTTCCAAAGGTTTTAGGGAAATACGTGGGCGGCATCGAGAAAATAGAGCCGAAACGGTAAAGCTTTTAATACTATGGTGTGGATTTTCAAGTTACACTTGGAGGATAAACGTGTCTTCAAAGACAAAACGCGTGCGGGACAAGTGGCGAAGCAAATCGTGGTACATGGTGATGGCCCCGCCATACTTCGGAAACGTCGAGCTAGGCGCTGTTCCAGCTGATGAGCCGGAAAAACTGGTTGGAAGAGTCATCGACTCAACCCTGTACGACATTACAGGCGATTTTGCTCATCAATACTTGAAAATGTACTTCCAGATAACTGGAATCGACGGCAAGAATGCTAAGACGATTTTTAAAGGGCATGAGTACTCGCGGGACTACTTGCGAAGCCTTGTGAGAAGACGTACGACAAAGGTTGATGCCGTGTTCTCAGTCACGACGAAAGATGGATACAAGCTTCAGATCGCTATTTCTGCTTTTACACTGTCGAGAATCAGGACGTCGCAGGAGAAACTCGTGCGCGCCATAATGGAGAAAATCATCCATGGAAAAGCTTCAGCGCTCACTTTGGACGAGTTTGCACAAGAAATAGTGCTCGGAAAAATCGCTTCAGACATCTACAACAAAGCTAAGAAAATAGCTCCAATGAGGCATGTCGGGATCAGAAAGTCGAAGCTTGTCTTACAAGCAACGCAGGCACCTGCACCTGAAGCCGCCTAAGCCTAGCTTTTCGAAAGCGTCTTTCCGTACTCGTAGCCTCGTTCGAAAGCTTTCAGATTCAGTTCTTCCGTACCCTTTGGAAGATTCTCCTTGATTGATTCCTTCACGGCGTTTGCGTCAAGGATTCTCGTGATGGCTACGAACGCACCTAACATGACGATGTTTGCAACTATCTTTTTTCCCAATTCTTCAGCGATTTTCGTCGCAGGGATTCGATGAACTTGAGCGTTCTTCACGTCTACCTCATGGGGAATCATGTCTGGATCCATGATTATTGTTCCGCCAGGCTTCACGTTCTCAACGTACTCATTGTAGGCGTGCTGAGACATCACGACCAACACGTCAGGTTCAACGACTTTAGGAAAATCTATGTCCTCTTCGGATATCACAACCTCAGACTTGCATGCGCCGCCTCTTGACTCTGGACCGTAAGACTGGGTTTGAACTGCGTTTTTTCCGCCGTGGATACATGCGGCTGCAGCTATGATTATGCCGGATTTGATTATCCCTTGCCCGCCGAAACCCGCAAACTTGATTTCCACTCGCACACTAGTTCACCTACTATATCGATCTCTCGTTAATCTGAGCTATCTTCTCATGGAACAGTTTCTCATAGCTCAGCTTTTCTATGTCGACGAACTCGCCTACCACGATTTTTTCCTTCGTTATCTCTGCCTTTGCAGGGTCTGAAAAACTTTCGACCACTGACGCCTTTTTGAACCACTCCATCATTTCAAGTCCCGTCCGCATCTTATTGTAGCGTCCGTAGATTTCAGGACAAGGTGAAATCACTTCGATGAAACAGAACCCTTCCTTCCGCATCATCTTTTCTATCGATTGCGTCAGCCTTCGCACGTGTAATGTTGTCCACCTAGCAACGTATATCGCGCCTGCTGCCGCTGCTAGATGAACCAAGTTGAACGGGTGCTCGATGTTTCCATATGGACTCGTCGTTGTCACCGATTCAAGCGGCGTTGTGGGACCAAGTTGGCCTCCTGTCATTCCATAGTTGAAGTTGTTTGCACATATCACCTTGACTCCGATGTTTCTTCTTGCTGCAT
>PEWI01000002.1:0-10566 GCA_002779555.1 Candidatus Bathyarchaeota archaeon CG07_land_8_20_14_0_80_47_9
GAGTTTCTGCCTCTGGACTTGGAAGCATCTTCTGGGATTCTTCCTCGTGGGGGTTCAATGCTGGGCACTTCGAGGACGAATCCTTTCAAACATGAGAATGGCCCTGAAAGAATAGTCAGCAACGCGAAAAAAGCTGGCATTGGAGCTGTCGTGGTCATCGGTGGCGATGACACTTTGAGCGTGGCTTGTAAGATGGGCGAGTTTGGGCTTAAATGCGTGGGGGTGCCGAAAACGATTGATAATGACTTGGCGGGCACGGACTACACGTTTGGTTTCAACACTGCGGTTTCGATAGCCACTGAGGCGCTTGACAGGCTTCACACTACGGCGGAGGCGCATCAGAGAGTTATGATTCTTGAAGTCATGGGAAGGTACACGGGCTGGATTGCGTTGGAGGCTGGTTTGGCTGGCGGGGCAGATGCGATACTGATTCCTGAGAAACCCTTCGACGTAAAAGACGTTTGCGAATATATCAAACACAGGCAGAAGAGAGGCAGAAACTTCAGCATAATAGTCGTTGCTGAAGGTGCCAAGCCTAAAGGCGGGCAAGAGATTGTGTACAGCGAAAGTGTGGATGAGTTTGGGCACATACGCTTGGGCGGTGTTGGCTACTATGTTGGAAAGGAGATTGAGAAGTGCATGAGCATCGAAACCCGCGTGGTAGTTCTGGGCCATATTCAGCGGGGCGGATCTCCGACGGCGTTCGACAGAATCCTCGCTACGCAGTTCGGAATAGGCGCCATTGACCTTGTCCACGAAAAGAAATTCGGACGGATGGTTGCCATCAGAGGGAATAAGATAGTGTCTGTTCCGCTCAAGGACGTAATCGGCAAGCGAAAGACCGTGGACATGGAGCTTTACAACATCGCAAGCGTATTCTTCGGCTGACGGTGTTTGTCCTTGAGCGTCTAGGTCGAAAGCACAGTTGCCAGCCTAAGCAATTCCAGATCCAGGGGCTTTTCAGTTTTGCATGACTTCTCGAGGTCAATGCTGGCTATCTTCCCATTCTGTAGTCCGACGATTCTGTTTCCCTCTTCTCTTGACAGCAGTTCCACAGCCTTGTTTGCGAACAGACCAGCCAGAAGTCTACTTCTTGCTGTAGGGCTGCCGCCTCTCTGGGCGTAGCCAAGAATGCTGAGCCTGACTTCTGTTCCCGTTTTCTGTTCGATGTCTCTTGCGAGCTTGCGCGTGTCGCCGATTCCTTCGGCCGCAACGATTATTCCTGACTTCTTGCCTTTGGCAATGTTTTCTATTATGGTCGCAAAGATTTTCTCTTCATCAATTTTGACTTCTGGAACTAGGATTGTTTCTGCACCTACGGTGAGGCCTACTACTGATGCGAGGAATCCTCTCGTTCTTCCCATGACTTCGACGATGAAGACTCTCTCGTGAGAAAGCGCAGTGTCTCGAATTTTGTCAGTCTCCGTTACTGCTGTGTTCACGGCAGTGTCGAAGCCTATCGTTTCGTCTGTGCCGAAAACATCGTTGTCAATCGAAGCAGGAATCCCTATGATCAGCGTGTCTGCGTGCTTGCTCAGTTCCAAAGCCCCTTTAAACGAACCGTTGCCCCCGATGACCACAAGCCCATCAATCTTGTTGGTGGCAAGCGTCTCAGATGCCTTCCTGACGCCTTCTTTTGTTTCAAACTCTGGGCACCGCGAAGTGAGCAGAATTGTGCCGCCCAGCTGGATTATTCCGCCGACAGAGCGTGGAGTTAGAGGCCTGAAAGTGTTTGTTATGAGGCCTTCCCAGCCTCTTTCAAAACCATGAACGCGAAAATCCATTGAATGTGCGATGCGAGTGACGGCTCGAATGGCCGCGTTCATGCCTGGCGCGTCTCCGCCGCTCGTGACTATGCCTATGTTCTTCAACCATTATCCCTCTTTGACTGTGCAACTTGTCTAGCATGATTATGTAGGCTGATTGAAGATAAATCTGACCTTGTTTTCGAGTGAAAAAAGCTAAATTGCTATTGTGTCTTCAAGCATTTTGGTGAACATGAACAGCATTTCCATATCGACTGGTTGTCTTCCGCGATTGGAAGGCTGCCAGTTCTATGAACTTTCCTCTATTATTAGAATGATGAAACGGTTTTTGAAAGAATCAAATGTGGATGGTTTCGAGTTTGTGTTGCTTCCCGAATGGGATCAGGAGAATCCACCGCTTACTCCGACATCTGCGCCGTTTGAATGCGAAAAACACAGTGTTGAAGAAGTCTTTGAAGTGCTTCGCAATGAGAGCTTTCCGATTTTGTCTGTGCATGCCAATCGAGATGTTGGAAACTTCCTTTGTGCTGAAGAACCTGAAAAGGTTGCGAAAGGAACAAGACTTATAGATGTATGTTTGAGGTTTGCAGAAGATGTGGACTCTAAGGTTTGTGTTTTTCATTTTTGGGACACTTGGAAAGAAAGCCTAGACCTTGCTCGGTTAGAAGCTTTGTATGACAGATTCCAAGTATTGCATCCCGAAATTGAGATTTCTGTTGAAAACATTCCGACAAAATGCAGAAACAGAACGCCCTTTCAGATCATGCAAAACTTCAAACACCAAACTCTTGATCTGAAGTGGGCTTCGATGTTTAACGAGCTCGATGCTTTTGCTGAAAACATTGAACACGTGAATAACATCCACATTCAGGGAAAATATCAGGACGGAATCTTGGTTCCAAATGTTGGAAAAATTGATTATAGAGAGGCTCTTAGAAGAATCAAGATGCTTGGATATTCTGGTGTTTTTACTGTTGAGTTGGAAGGAGAAGCGAGTTATGATGATATCTTGCGCTATGTTGACAAGCTGAAGAGAAGCATGGTTTAGGTAAAGTTTTGTGCAAACCAAGACTACCTTTTTAAGCATCCTGAGCGTGGCATGTGGCATGGCATTCGATTTTCAGTTCAGCCAAGGCTGGTACGTGCTTTTCTTCACATTCCTCCTAGCTTGGCTGGCATTGGCGGTCGTGAGAAGAAAATGCTTCGGAAAGAAGGAAGCGAAAGAGCAGTTCATCCTAAGCTTTCTAGGGTCATGCGTCCTAGTGTCAATAGAGATGTTCGCCACGTCAATGAACTTGTGGAATTATGTCCCCAGAAACTGGCCCGCAATTCTGTGGCCCACCTACTTCGTAGCCATACTTTTTGGTTACCAATTACTTAGACTCGTAGAAAAGGTCTTCCCATAGCGTCCGCTCTGGCTATTTTTGCTGACCTTTTGATTTGGCTTGGGGTAAAGTTTTATAGTTTTAGTGCTCCACAATCTTCTTGCGGTGGGTCTTAGGCGGGGGGGTAGGGGTCCCCTGTACCGTAAACCCTCTATATGACGGGCTGAAAGCTGAGGATGAGGCGTTTAAGGCCGCTTAGACCTTCATTTCCGAACCAGTGACTATCCGTCCCTTGGGGCTGGTGGTCGTTGAGCTGCTTCCGTAGGGAAGCTGCCTTCAATGTTTACCAGGCGAACCTGGCCAGGCCCGGGAGGGAGCAACCTAAGTTTGGACGTTCAGCGCTCAAGGGGGTGCGGGTACGAGTGTAGGGTTTGGGGGTTCCTGCGGATTCTGGGCGTCGAACCCCAGGGGCCCACCGCTTTTCTCAACATCACTACATCATCACAAAGGAAATTCGAAGTTAGGTTCACTCTATATATAGAGGGTCTAAACTTCCCAGAGCCGTCTAAGGCTTGACGGTTTTTGGAAAATGCTAAATGCCGTCAAGGCATACTTGATGTTCGTTGGAAGTCTGACTTATGGGGTTTAACGAAGTTCGCAAAGATTACCTGCTTGACCGCTGGGTAGTGATTGCAACTGAACGTGGCCGTCGCCCCACAGATTTTGCAAACAAGGAGAGGGAAAAAGCCAAGACAGGCGTTTGTCTCATGTGCCCCGGAAACGAACACATGACCCCCCCAGCAGTTTTGGTCTATCTCAAGCATGGTAATGGAATCCGAAAGACAGAAGACAAAGACGACACGAGGCACAAGAACTGGGCAGTACGGGTCATTCCAAACCTTTTTCCAGCCTTTGCGCCGCCCAAAAACAAGACCAGCCAAAGGAAGACCGCGAAATGCTCTGAAATGATTCCTGCTGTTGGACACCATGAGGTTCTGGTTGAATCTCCGAACCATGACGAGCACCCTGCAGACGCCAGACTCTCGCAGTTGGAGTATGTTGTTGACGCTTACGTTGACAGGCTCCGCGAGCTCTCCGCAAGGCCATACGTGAAGTACGTTTCCATCTTCCGCAACCACGGCCTAGAAGCTGGAGCCTCGCTTTCACATGCTCACAGCCAAATAATCGCAACACCATCCATCCCGAAAACTGTGGAAGACGAGCTCGAAGCCAGCAAAAGATTCTGGAAGCAGAACAAGAAATGCGTTTTCTGCGAAATCATTAAGAAGGAACGCGGCGGGCCCAGGCTCATTCTTGAGAATTCGAAGTTTGTGGTTTTTGCTCCTTACGCAAGCGTGAATCCGATGGAGTTCTGGATAATCCCGAAGAAACATGAGGCTACGCTGCTTGACCTGTCCAAGAGCGATGTGAAGGCTCTAGCTGAAACATTGAAAGCGTGTCTTGGCGGGTTGAAGAAGTTGGTGAATGATCCGCCTTACAATTATGGTTTTCATCTAGCCATAGACAAGGATGCAAGTGACTACTATCATTGGCATTTGGAAGTCTATCCTAAACTTGCGATTTGGGCTGGCTTCGAGAAAAGCACAGGCATGTACATAAACACCGTCACTCCCGAAGCAGCAGCGGAACACCTGCGGAAAACGATTTCATCCTAATTTCTGCAAGACTTCCCTCTCATGTTCTGGCGTGACTTGCATTATATCTTCAACATAGGCTCTCAAAGGTTCCGCGATGCTCCATGCTTGGACAATGCATCCTTTCGGTGCATGCGGAGGATTACCATCAAAAATCTCGCATAACGCGCCAAGACCGGCACCAGAGACTAGCCTGCCAAACAGCGGAGACAGAAAATACTTCATTGCGAAATCACGTCTAAACTCACTGTTGCCTTTTACTTTCAGAAACGCTGTTGCAAGTGGTCCCACCAACCAAGGCCAAACTGTGCCATTATGGTAAGCCCTGTCTCTGCTTCTCCTGTCCCCAGCGTAGGCTCCCACATATCGGGGATGACTCTTCACAAGTGTCCGCAGGCCAAATGGCGTCAACAACTCGCTATGCACAACATCAACAACCCTCTCACTCTTCACATCATCAAGCATCGTGAAGTCCAAAGCCACCGCAAAAACCTGATTGGGCCTCAAGGAACCATCCTTCCCGTCCTCACCCACTACGTCATACAAACAGTTCCCTTCTACATTCCAGAATTTCTCAACAAAACTCTTCCTGACCTTCTCAGCCATCTGCTCACACCTTTCAACTTCACCTTTCTCGCCAAACCTGTTTGCCAACAGCTCCGTCGTTCTCAGAGCGTTATACCACAAAGCCTGAATCTCAACGGCCTTTCCAGTCCTTGGCGTAACAGGCTGACCATCCACAGCCGCATCCATCCACGTCAACTGAACACCATGACAAAGCAAGCCGTCACTGTCCACACGAATACTAAAATCGGTTCCTCTCGCAAAGCTTTCAACAATCGCTTTCACACTCTCCCAAAGCTGCTCCTGAACAAACCTGAAATCGCCAGTGTACTTCAAATACTGCAACACCGCGTTGACATACCACAAGCTAGCATCAACAGTGTTGTAGGCAGCAGGTCCGGTTTGGTCCGGAAGAAAATTGGGAATCAAACCATTCCGCAGGTACTTTTTGAAAGTCAAGAAAACCTTTCTCGCGTCCTCAAACCTTCCAGTTACAAGCATCAACCCGGGTAGGGAAATGAAAGCATCTCTTCCCCAAGCCTCAAACCAGTGATAACCAGCAATCACAGACCTGTAACCGGCATCGATTCCTCTGACCACGAAGGCGTCAGTAGCCGAAACAAGCCATTTCAGCCAATCCTCTGCCGGAGCGGTTTCATGCGCCTCAAAGAATCTTGTAAGAAGACTATCATAGCGCTTCGCTTCTTTCTCGAACAACGCGCTCAAATCGTAAAGCGTTACAGAAATCCTGTCCATCAGGTTTAGTGCACCATCTTCGCTTTCTCCGGCAACTGCGACAACTGCGAAACTCTCAGCCCTGTTTGCCGTTACTCCCATCTCAAAGCATCCAACCTGATAGCAATCGTCCAAACAGCTTTCTCCGCGCCTCGCCTCTTCACGGTAGAACATCTTCTCGAACCATTTCCCATCAGGGCGATATTGCCCACCTGTGCCCTTCAACATCAGCGCAGACTGGGGAAAACTGAACCTTACGCTGACCTCTCTGTCTGTGCACTTCTGAATAGGCTCCGCGGAGACTTTCCACCTGTTCGTAACCGAGTGAAAATGCCTCCAATTCACCAAGGGAAGAACTCTGAATTTGATGTCAAAGCCGTTCCTGTTCAAAATCTTGTACAGAACCACGACGGCATTCATTTCATGCGGCATAAAAACAGTCTTCTGAACCTCAACATTCTGCACGGAATACACATGCCTCGGAAAAGGCGAAACAGAAAACTCCTTGATGAAACCATATCCCTGAGGAAAAACCCCATTCTGAAACTCATTGGCCCCAAGCGGATAGGTGCTATTCCCGATGACCACTTCCTCGTCCAGTCTCGACAGAAGGACTCTACGGTCTCCCGGCGGATGAAGGGCGGCAACAAGGAGTCCATGATATTTCCTCGTGTTTATACCCAAAACCGTGGAAGACGCGTAACTCCCTAAACCGTTTGTTATGATCCATTCTTTCTGGATTGCTTCGTCGAAGCTTGCAAGAGCTTTCCGGTCGAGACTTATCAGCGGCAATTTCATTGGTACATCAGCTTCGCAACATTCTTCTCCTTAGGTACGCCGAAATAGTTTGCAACAGGATTACATTTGGTCCTAAACAGCAGGGCATGCGGCTTCTTCAGCTTGTACTCTGTCAACGTTTCAGCGTAACCCATGCCCTTCGCAAAAACCAAGTCAACGGAGTTGTAGACTTCAAGAAATTCTGGAGAAACTTCTTTCAAGGCAAAGCCTACCGCATCGGTGCCTGTTGCGATTATCTTATCCGCGATTTTGCTCATCCCAGAAACCTCCGCATCCTCCAAAGTGGCATCGTTGATTATCGCTCCTCCCTTGACTGCAACGATCACTGTCAAACCCATATTCTTCAACTGCTCAACGAGCAAGGTGTCAAAAACAATCTCGCCGGCGTTGTCTGTCAAAAAAAGAACCGTCCGCGCCTTCTTGGCCAACTCGTAAATACTGCCAACATCATCCACAACCAAATCCTTTGCCGCTTCCCGAAAACTCTTCCTCAAACTGCCGAACGTGAACTTGTGGCCTGGAATGTCAAACTCCATGATGTTGCCGACAATCGCGCATAGACATGCCCTTTTGAACCTGTCCTGTTGCGCGTACCCCTCTTCGACAATCTTCCTGGCGTACGGCAGAAGCTTCAGCGCCTTCTCATTGCTTATCCTCTTGTTCCTCTTGTACGGGTCATCATTGCCGCTGATTCTCTTTATCAGCCGATCCCTCTTCGTGCCCAAGTCGGCCGGAACCGAGGTTGGCCTAAACTCCCTATTCATAAGTCGAAGAAGCTCACTCATGGCTCTGAATCGCAGTGCAGGATTTGTGGTGGCTTCCTTTGCTTCAGCTGCAGCCCTGCTGAGTATGCACGCTGCGCATTCCGCCTCGACTTTCAACTTTTCCAGAACTCACCTATTGCTTTGTTGCATCTGCAAACTCTCTCAGAACAGCATAAGGGTCTTTCGCCTTAACGATGCCGCTTGCCACGAGCACGCCTTGAGTGCCAAGCTTCAGAGCCGCCGCAACATCTTCGCCGTGGCTTATGCCTGCGCCGCACAGTATTATAACATCTGAGTTGATTTTTCTGACAAGGTCAATGGTGCCAGTGATCACTTCGGGCTGCGCCTTCGAGACTGGAATGCCAGTTCCTATGAGCTCAGGCGGTTCAATCGCAATTATGTCTGGCTTAAGAGTTGCCACTGCCGCACTTATGCGAGGGTTGTTGGCGCAGACGACGGACGTTAAGCCGTTCTCATGCATTATGTTGATTATTTGGTCAATGTCCGAGAACTTAAGTTGCCTTTCAGAATGGTTAATTAATGTTCCAACCGCTCCAGCCTCTTTAACAGATTCCGCAAGCACATGCCCCGTGTAGCCACCAGACCTGATAGGATCCACGTGTTGAGCTAGAACTGGAATAGCCACCGCTTCTGCGACAGCCGCTATATCAGCGAACTGCGGAGCCACTCCGACGGAAACATTTGTTTCATGACTTACTTTTTCGGCTTTCTTTGCTAGATCAACTGCTTTCCGCCCTGTTGCTTCCAGATAGGTCTTGAAGTTGACAATTATCATTGGTGTTCGCAGTTTTTCATGCAAGAGTCTCTTCACCCAGTTTAGGGTTAATCCTGATCGTTAATATTGTTTTGGAGTAAAATGGTTGCTTAACGCCCGCTGTGGGCCTTCCAGCGTTTCAGCACATTCTTTCCCGGAACGAAGACGGCTGCTGCAATGACGGTTGTCCACAAGCCGCTTTTGTCTCCCGTTGCTGATTGGGTCACGTTTGTTGTTTTGATTATCATTCCGCTGGTTTTGAAGAGTTGCTCTTTTTCGTGCCAGGCAATCTCAGGGTCAAATTGAATTCCCATAGTCGTCGCCAGCATTGTCGCCGCCAAATCCTCTGCGTAGTCTCCAGCCTTGTCATCCGGCTCTCCGTAAGAATGATGTTCAGAGAGGTAACCGTAATCATTCTTGCCTGAAGGAATTGCGACGCCTATTGATGAAGCTATCAGTCGGTGCGATTCATTAGTGGAGTCTCTGGCTAGAACAATGAAGGTTATCTCCCCAGGCCTTATCATTTTCAAGCCTCGTTCTCTCGAGATGAGTTTGCACCCAGGCGGAACTATGCTTGAAACGCGCACGATGTTGCAGTACTGTATGCCTGCGTCTCTAAGGGCCAATTCAAAAGATTGCAGTTGCTCTTTGTGCTTGCCTACACCTTTGGTCAAAAAGAAATATTTCGGAATCATTCTGCAATTTCGGAATAGAATAAATAGAATAAGCTTATTAGTCTTTTGTTTTTTAAAAAAAGTGTACTAGCGCAAAGGAAAAGAGTAACGGAGCTTTATGCTCGATTAATTTGAGGTCTAACCAAGTGAAACCATATCAAAGCGTGTTTAGAGACGAAACAAAGCTTGATATCAACTACGTTCCCTACAAGCTTCCCCATCGAGACAGAGAACTGCGTCTGCTTACCGAGTTTTTCAGTTTCGCGCTTCAGTCGCCAGAGAAGATGGCTCAAAGGGTCATGATAACAGGCGATGTTGGCACAGGCAAAACCGTTCTTTCTCAACGTTTCGGCGCCGACATAACTCGCGAAGCAAGCAAGCGCGGCATCAATCTTCGATACGTTCATGTCAACTGCCGTGAATACCGTGGAAGCCTCTTCCTTATCCTCCAGCACGCAGTTTCCGTTTTCCATCCCAACTTTCCAAGGCGCGGCTATTCTGCAGAGGAGCTTCTGCGGATTCTTGTGCAGATGCTTGATGAAGAAAACGTCCACGTAATACTGACCTTGGACGAGTTTGGCAGCTTGGTTGAGAAGGAAGGCTCAGAAGCAGTTTACAAGTTGACTCGGCTGCAGGAGACAAGACAGAACAAGCCTCAGAGGTTCTCGCTCATATGCGTTCTTAGAAACCTGAAGGAAATTGAACGACTGGATGCTAGCACAAGAAGCACCCTACAGACTAACATAATAAGCCTAGAAAAATACTCAAGACAACAACTGATAGACATCCTCAACGACCGTGTCTCACTGGCCTTCAACCCCTCAACTGTCACCGAAGACACCATAGATCTGACGGCTGAACTTGCCTTCTCTGAAAATGGAAACGCTCGGTTCGGAATTGAGCTGCTCTGGCGAGCGGGGAAATACACGGATGCCGACGAACTAGGCACCGTGTCACCAGAGTGTGTTCGAAAGGCCGTTTCGAGCATCGTCCCAGCAATGCGCAAAACTGATTTAGCCTCTCTAAACTTTCATGAAAAACTCCTCGCTCTAGGTACAGCTAGGCTTTTCAAAGAAAGCCAAAAGTCGCAAGTCTCTCTGGCAGAAGCGGAACAGGCTTACGCTGTCGTGTGTGAGGAATTCAACGTGCAGCCTCACAGTCACACGCAGCTGTGGAAGTATTTGCAGACCCTTTCGGCAGTTGGCATAATAGAGACAGAGGTTTCAACAGTTGCGCCTAGAGGAAGATCAACACTCATCCGCCTGCCTAGAATCCCAGCTCGCGAACTTGAAAGGGAATTATGTGCCCTGTTGGAAAAACAAGGAGCGTGAGAACAGCATGAATGTGGAAGAGGTTTTTTCTTCAAAACTGAGAATGAGAATACTCAAAGTTCTGGCGCAGGTAGGCGAGGTCAACGTTTCAGAAATCGCGCGAAGACTCAGCGTTAACTATCAGTCAGCAAGCAAACACTTACAGGTTTTGGAGGACGAAGGCATCATTCAGCACAAAA
>PEWI01000002.1:10608-11344 GCA_002779555.1 Candidatus Bathyarchaeota archaeon CG07_land_8_20_14_0_80_47_9
CCAAAGCGAAAGCTGTCCAAAACCTCATAGAAGTCTGGAAACAAGTCCAGCGAAAAGATTGCTGAGTGGTATTCATGACTGATTTGAAATATGTTGCGTTGATTGGGCTTAGTATGGAGGAAAGCAATGATTCGTGAGATGAAGCATGAAGAAGAAGACAGCGTCAGAACAACTCTTGCCAAGCTCGATTATGAAGACCACGTTTTTCACCGCAAGCAGGCAAAATCACTGGAACAATGGCTTGCAGAAAGCAGCAACGTATCCCTAACCGAAAGGATAGAAGGAAAGAACGTTGTCTTTGTTGCAGAAGAAGATGAGAAGGTCGTAGGCTTGTGCTGGTGTACGGTTGTTGATCGGGGCGTGGATAAGCAGGGCGAAATAGCTGAGTTCTACGTTGAGGAAGGGTTCAGAGGCAAAGGAATTGGAAACGCGTTGATAGCCACTGCCAAGCAGCTTTTCATCAACGAAAAAGTAACGGTTGCCTTCGTCTGGTCTCACCTCGGCAACGAGCCAGCCATAGAACTCTACAGGAATGTAGGCTTCAGAGAGGTCGACCAGCTGGTGATGGCTTTTATACCTCGTAAGGAGAGCGGGAATCAGCATGTATGATTATGGTGGTGTGAGGTCTTGGTTAGAAGCGAGTTTGAAGAAAAGATAGGTGAATTTGAAGAGATTCTGCAAAAAGTTGCAGGCGAGATAGCCAACGGAACGCTGTCTGAAAAGCTTCCGCCCTCAG
>PEWI01000232.1 GCA_002779555.1 Candidatus Bathyarchaeota archaeon CG07_land_8_20_14_0_80_47_9
TGTTCGCGGCGCGTTTCAGGTTCTGCTTCTAGAATCTGGTTCCACAGGCTCAGAGTTTCCAATGCTTCCTTCTCGTCCAACACTTGGATGGCGTAGCCAGCGTGCACTAAAACGTATTCGCCTACTTTGGCATTCACGAGTGTCACGTTGATCTCTCTCAAAACGCCTTCGCCAAAGTCAACTTTGGCCTTGTCTTTCTCGACGCTTACGACCTTGCCGGGAATCGCCAAGCACATGCCTATCAGCATGTAACCAAAAAATTGCACAAAGATAAATCAATTATGGTTTAGAAATGGGAAAAGCCAACGCTGACGGTTTGACCAAAAGACAAACCTCCATCGCCTGGCGGAACTGCTTCGTGAACCAAGAACTGTAAGCCGGCGGTTTCCACGATTCTTTGCATGGTCGATGTGAAAATCTCGTTACATGCGACTCCGCCTGAGAAACCTACAGTTTTGAAACTGTTTTCTGCTGCCTTTTCGACTGCCAATTCAGCCAAGCCTTTAGCCAAGTAAGCATGCGCCGAGTAAGCCAAATCCGCTTTGGAATGTTTCTCCAGGTTTTCGAATATTTCCAGAAGCAGTTGCGTCGTGTCCAATGCATTGTTCTTTATCATGGGTTTCAGTTTGAGCACGTCTTTTCCTTTCATGGCGACTGATTCAAGCTTCATTGAGGGTTCGCCTTCGTAGGTGCGTTCGTAGCATATGCCCAGAACGGCTGAAACAGCGTCTAGGACTCTTCCACAGCTGGTTGTCTCGGTCACGCTGTTCTTTCTCTGAATTTCGTGTAGGAGCACTTGAACCTCTTCCTTCCTGTGAGGGAAGTGTTGCGTATTCTGCTGGAGCCATTCTCTTACATCTGTCCCCTTAGAGAGTATTCCTGCAGCAATTCGCAGCGGGTATCGTGTGGCTTGATCCCCACCTATGAGCGGCTGTTTTTCGAGGTGAGCCACGCGCTTGAAACCGAATCTTTCTCTGCCGCAGAGGAGGATTTCGCCGCCCCAAGCTTCACCGTCAACTCCGTACCCGTAGCCGTCACAGCAGATTCCGACAATGTCATTCACGTCGTGTTCGGCCATGAGCGCGGCTATATGCGCGTAGTGATGTTGTACCTGAACGGTCTGCCAACCATTTTTCTCGGCCAGTTCTTGGGCAAGTCTCGTTGTTGTGAATTTGGGATGCAAATCGCATGCTACGGCTTCAACTTTGGCGTTCGTCAAGTGAATGAGGTGCTTTACGGTAGTTTCGAGAAAGGTTCTTGTTTCCACGTTCTCCACGTCGCCTACGTGTTGGGAGATGAACGCCTTGTTTCCGAGCAGGACGCAGGCTGTGTTGTTCAGTTCTCCGCCCAACCCCGCTATGCAGCGCTTAGCTTTTGCTCTCAGCATTACTGGGGCTGGTGCGTAGCCTCGTGAGCGTCTTATGAACACTCTTTTTCCATCGTGGATGCGGATGACTGAGTCGTCGCATCTGTGGGCTATTTGGCGGTTGTGGAACAGAAAGTAGTCAACGGTGCCTCCGAGCGTTTTCAAGGCTTCTTTGTTGTCCTTTATTATGGGCTGGTTCGGCGGGTTCGCGCTTGTCATGACAAAGGCGGGTTCGTCCACGCCATCGAAAAGCATGTAATGCAATCCCGTGTAGGGCAGCATGACGCCGACGTTGTGCAGGTTCGGCGCCACCAGTTCCGAGAGGTAATAATCCTCGCTTTTGTTGAGCAGCACTATTGGACGCGAAAAGGAAGTCAGAGTCTCTGCTTCTTTCCCGCTCACTTCGGCGAAGGTTTTCGCCGTTTCCAAGTTTCTAGCCATGATGGCGAAGGGTTTCTGGCTTCGGTGCTTAACCTCTCTAAGCCTCATCAGCGGTCCGTCTTTTGTGGTTGCGGTTGCGACATGGAAGCCGCCGTAGCCTTTGACCGCGAGTATGTGGCCTTCTGAGAGGAGTCTTCCTGCTTCTCTGATGGGGTCTTTGTGCTTGATTAGTTCGCCGTTGTTCGTTGTCAAATAGACTTTGGGACCGCAAACTGGGCACGCAACTGTCTGTGCATGGAAGCGCCTGTCTGCTGGGTCGGTGTACTGGTTTTGGCAGAAGTTGCACATGTGAAAGTCTCGCATGGTCGTGTTTTCACGGTCGTAGGGCACTTGGTCAATGATTGTGTATCTTGGGCCGCAGTTTGTGCACGTGATGAAAAAGTAGTCGTGTCTCCTGTCTTTTGTTTCCCTCAGCTCTTTCAGGCATTCGTCGCATATGGCGATGTCAGGCGGGATGACTGAGCCGGAGAGTTCCGCTTCTTTTGAGCTTTTTTGAATAGTAAATTCTGCGTATTCGTTTTTTCCTGAAATTTTCGTGGTGATGACTTCGTAAATCTGCGCGAGGGACGGTTTCTTTTGTTTCAGATCTTTCAGGAGGTTTTTGATGTTGTTTTCATTGCCTTCTAGGAGTATTTCTACTCCTGCGTCTCCCATGTTTTTGACGTAGCCGTTCAGTTTGTTCTTTGCTGCCGTT
>PEWI01000206.1 GCA_002779555.1 Candidatus Bathyarchaeota archaeon CG07_land_8_20_14_0_80_47_9
AGCGAACAGAACGCATGGAATACCCTGAGTTTCAACGCAAGATTGCGCAGATCAAAGCGATGGGTTATGTTCAGTCTCACCGGAAAGGTGACACAGGGATTGGCAAGACTCTGGAAGACCTCTTGGACATCACGGAGAACAATATTGCTGGGCCAGATTTTGCAACTTATGAGTTGAAAGCAGGTAGAAAAGAATCGGTCTCCATGTTAACGTTGTTTACGAAGGCTCCATTGCCTGCAAGTGCAAACAAGAGACTCTTAGAGGTATTTGGCTACGCGCAAAGAAAGGTGCCGCGGGATCATAAACAATTGTCGTTAGCTGGCAAAGAGGTTGATGAATCCAAAATCCCCGTTGAAGACAAGGAATTGCATGTTACAGTTGATGCGCTGAAGCCGAACAGTGTTGGCTTGAAACTAGGCGTCAGGGAGAACAAGCTTTCTATTGAAAACGACAAAGGTGTTGAGGCTTATTGGGATAATGCCACTTTGAAAGAAGCTTTTGGGAAGAAGTATCATAGACTGGTTTATGTCTTGGCAGATCATAAGATAGAGGGTTGCAAAGAGTATTTTTGGTTCAATGAGGCCCTGCTTCTAGACGGTTTTAGCTTTGAAAGGTTCTCGGAACTTGTGGTGGAAGGCAGGTTGAAAGTGGACATTAGAATTGGCCATTATCCTGATGGGCGCCTTCACGATCATGGAACTGGTTTCAGAATCTTGCGGAAGTATTTGCCTCAATGCTTCAAGACTATTGATCGGATACTTTAGAGTCTTGGCTTGGCGGCTTCCAGAAGTCGAGAATGTATTCCATCGTGGCTCCAAGAGAGATGAAGTTGTTTGGCCAGCCGAAGATTCCGACTTTGTTTACGAGATCTCTCTTGTCCCAGATGAACGTGTTTCTGAACTCGAATCCCGCCTTTTGCAGTGCTTCTATGACGTAGATGTGGGTGAGGTATCTCTTGTTTTCCCACCAGACATCGTTTATGTTGATTATGCAGTGGGCTCTTGGCCTCATGAGTGGCAAGATGCCTGAATATATCTCCGTGAGAGCGTCGGCGTATTCTTCGTGATCCATTGTTCCCAAGTCGCGTTTATCATTTGAGTACTGTTGGACTTTGAGGTATTGACCGTTGTCTCTCAGGTTTCCTCTTATGCTTTTGTTTAGTCTTGGGCGGTTTAGCATATTGGCATAGGGTGGAGAGGTTATGCAGAGGGACACGGTGTTCTCTTCCAAATATGCTGGGATGTTTCGTGCTTCATCAACAACTGCAATTTGCCGGGTGTCAGACTCCAATGTTGTTTGCGCAAGTCGCTTCTTGGCTATTTCTATGTACTCCTCTTTAAGGTCAAAGCCAACCGCATTTCGGCCGAGGTCCTTGGCTGCAACAAGCGTTGTTCCAATTCCAACGAACGGGTCCAGAACTAATTCACCCTTGTGCGTAAGCAGCTTGATGAAATGGGCTGGAAGAGAGATGGGAAAAACGGCAGGATGTACGTTCTTGTCTCTGACGTCTCTACCTCCATAGTAGAATGTTTGGATTATGACCATTCCTCTTACCCATTCTTTTGCGGTTACGCAGCTAATGCGGTTATCAGGGCAGTTGCATGTTTTTTGGTATCCTATCTTTAGCGGCTCCTTAGTTTCTATTACATTGGTCAACTTCTCTCTCCTGCGTTTTTCTCTGCTATTCCGACAAGTCTCTGAATGACATCCTCGTAAGTCTCTCCTTTAACGCCTAGTTTCTTAAGCTTATCTCTCAACTCTGTAGATATTCTGACGGTAGTTACGTCCCTGACCATTTCAACGCCTATAACAGTTATGCCTGTTATACGCTTTTATAGTTTACCGACGAGTCAGCACCCGCTCCACTTTAACTCTACTCTCTGTACTGTCTCGGGATGTCGTTGGATCGCTGCCTTTTTAACAGTCCGAATGAATCCTTCACAGTGAGAGTATCACAGCCGAGTCTCAAAGGAGGGTTTGAGAAGATCGATCAAGAGCAGACCTTGCTGAGCATGGTGCAGAAGGGCAAGAGTATTGAGGAGATAGTCTAGCGCCCGCTTTGAGGAGCTGGAGAGGAATGAACGAGTTTGTTGGTTCATATTTGGATCATATACTATACCGGGGGTAGGCTATGTCAGCACACACAGAGAAGAGATCGGCAAATCTTGAGAACCTCATTGAGGATGAATGGGACATCCTCCGTAGCTTGAAGAGCATGATGGAGAACCCTGAACTCTCAGTAGCGGAGAAGCTCAGCGCAGCCAACGCTCATGCTTACCATGCGAGCGTTTTGAGTAAGCTCCTCGCCCAGAAGGGCGCAGACGCCCAACTGAACGAGGCGACTCTAGGCGACTTCATCAAAGACGTTGAGCCAAGAACTGCAAGACGCCGCACGGTGGATTTTAGACATTGGATGAGAAGACTTTCGTTGAAAAAGTGACCAGCGATCTAGAGTTTGCAGCCTCCGTTTCTGAAGGATTAAGGCAAAAGCCGACGGCGTTAAGGCAGCTTCTCGCCCACACACAAGTGACACGCAAAATCGTAGACGATCCTGTCTTCTTTGCAGTCCTAATGTGCGGAGACAAGTGGCTTGTCCACGCCTCAGACCACCAGAAACTACTCAGGGACATGAGCCCGCAAACCGTTGCCGCTTGTGGAAGAGGCTGGGGCAAAAGCCTAGTGTTCAGCAGAAAGAACCTCTGGCTACTGTTCACAAGACCCAAAGTGGAGAGCCTCATAATCAGCAGCACTCAACGCCAAAGCATGATCATGTTCGACTACTGCTACTCCACCATCGTGGCCAACCCCCTCATGAAAGAAATGATTCAGCATCCAGGAACA
>PEWI01000069.1:0-9978 GCA_002779555.1 Candidatus Bathyarchaeota archaeon CG07_land_8_20_14_0_80_47_9
TTCTTCACGTCTTCGAAAAGCTCATCCTTGCTCACGTCACCAGCATCCAGCTCGATGTTCCAAGCATTCGGGGCAACCAGTCCAGCGTTGCCGGTTGTTTCAGTTTTGAACATTTTGGCAGTCGACGTGTTATGAAGATAGCATTTGAGCAAGCCATGATCAATGAAGACATTCTCCCTAGCAGGCACCCCTTCATCGTCAAAGACTCTGCTTGACAAGGAATACACACTAGGATTGTCCCTCATCGTGACGATTTCAGGAGCAACTTTCTTACCCAGCTTGTCAACGAAAACCGACATCTGAACCAAGACGTTAAAAGCAGAAATCATCATGCCCCAGACAGCCAGTGAAGAACCAAAGATCAAAGGATCAAAGATGACATCATACACACCCTCATCGCCTGCCTTCGGATTCTTAGCCAGCTTGGCAATCTCGCCAGCCTTTGCTCCAGCTCTTTCAGGCTTGAAGTCTTTCAACGTGGAACTACATTCGACGCCGTGACCAGACGCTTCTCTCTGCGTGAAAGCTCTTATTGAAAGCTCAATCGCAGACCTTTTGTCAACGCCAATCGGCCCTTCAGAAGACGCCAAGCAGACATCCTCGAACTTCGTGAAGAGTATCCCTCCGCTGTCAATCTCGGCTCCAGCCTCTTTCCTAGCCGCCTCAACAGCCTCAAACACGTAATCGGTAGGATTCTCCAGTTCCTCAAGCTTCTTATCAGCCTTGCTTGCAGCGTATTTGAATTTGCCTTTTGCGAAGCCCCCGAACAATGGGTTCTCCTTTGAGACTTTGGCTAACTCCAAAAGCTTCTTGATTCCAGCGTCGACATCATGGAAATCGTGTATCTGCGTTGCAACTAAACGTTTCTTCCAAGCCAACGCGACATCTGTAACATAGTCATTCCACGCAACCGTGATGTCCACCTGATTGCCGCTGAACCGCACCTGCCGATATCTGCCAAACGTGGTCTTAGCCAGAACTTCGTCAGCGCCCAAGCTCTTCGCCTTCTTGACTATTTCCTCAGTCCTATTCAGTACATCGCTCATTTCACATACACCTCTCTCAGCCTAATGCACGGACCACCAGTGTACACTGGAACTCCCTGCGCTGGGTCGCCCTTTCCGCACGTTGCTGCCTCAAACTCGACTTTTTTCGAAACTGCGTCTACAGCTGACCAGAACTTCAGTGTCGTAGTTTCAATCACTGGCCTCGCAACTGGATGTGTCAGTTCCCCATTCTCTATAATGTAGGCTTCTCTGCCCACGTAGCGTTGGTTAAAACGTTTATCGTCTATATTCCACTCAGTGAAGGATTTCATGTAGACACCGCTCTTAACGTCCTCGACAAGCTCTTCCTCAGTCATGTTTCCAGGCAGGACAAAGGTGTTCGCCATTCTAACGATTGCTTCTCTGTCATAGTTGATTGACCTTGACGATGCGTTGCTCTTCGCCCCAAGCTTCGCCGCAGATTCCCGATTGTGCAAAAACTCGTTTATGATGCCATTCTTGTAAAGGAATCTTCGTCTTGCCTTAAGACCTTCGTCGTCATAAGCATAGTAACCGTAACTGTGCGCCAAAGAAGGATCGTCCACGATTGTGACCGCGTCGCTGCCAATCCTCGTGCCAAGCCAGTATGGACCGCTTTTGTATATGAAAGACCTTCCGGCTTGACTCATTTCTCGCCCTAAGATTCGGTCAGCCTCCATCGGATGCCCGCAAGATTCATGCGCAGCTATTCCTGCAACTTCTGGTCCACAGATCAAATCCATGTTCCCAGGTTTCACAGCTTTTCCTTTAGTTATGACGTCCTTGAGGATCTTGGCGTCATGAATCATCTTGTCAGTAATGTTCCATTCTTTGAAGGCTTCCCAACCGCCACTGTAGCCAAACTGTTCACCTGCTTGCTCAGTCTTGCCTTGCTCCGCAACTGTGAGGAAGAGAAACGCACCTATCTTTGGCACGAATGAAGAGATTCGCGAACCTTCAGAGCTGACGAAGTATTTTGAGATCAGGTCTATTGAGCACTGGAAAATCGTAGCTGCAATCTTCACTCCACACGACGCCAGAGACTTGTTAACCTCCACAAACTCGGTGATTTTCTCCTCAGGAGAGACATTCTCAGCTTTCCTCTTCTGGTCAACAGTCCATTTTGTTTCGACGCCTCTTTCTTTCGCAAAGACTATCTTGTCCTTCCGTCCAGCGGCCTTGGCATATTTGAAGGCTAGGTCAACAATGTCCTTTGCTTCTTCTCTTGTCCACTTGTTCGTCGATGCAAAGCCTATTCCGCCGTCGGCAAGTATTCGCACGCAGAATCCGCTGTCAACCGCTGACACGTACGCCTCCAAGATTCCGTTTCTCAACATGAGCCTGTCTTGAACTTGGCTTTGCGCCCTCACTTCAGCATACTCGATCTGCTTGCTCTCAGCATACTTCAACGTATAATCAACGATATCTTCTTCCATCTTCTTCCAACCTTTAAGAACAGACATTTTGGTCAAAGAAAGGATAAAACCTTTTAGGTTCAAACTTTCAAGCCTTAGGTTGAAACCTGAGGAGCAGAACCAATTTGAAGAAAAAACCAGAAAGAAACACTCACTTTTGGCAAGGAAACGAGGCATGCGCTGAAGCAGCAATAGTTGCAGGATGCAGATTTTTCGCGGGATACCCAATAACGCCCGCAAGCGAAATAGCAGAATACTTGGGGAAAAAGTTGCCGATAGCTGGCGGAATCGCCATGCAAATGGAAGACGAGCTTGCCTCAATCGGCGCAGTTGTAGGCGCCAGCTGGGCCGGAGCTAAATCAATGACGGCAACGTCAGGCCCAGGATTTAGCCTCATGCAAGAAACCATAGGCTACGCCTTCATGACAGAGACCCCATGCGTGATAGTTGACGTTCAAAGACTGGGACCAAGTACTGGTCAAGCAACCAAATGCGGGCAAGGTGATGTTATGCAGGCCCGCTGGGGCACGCATGGCGACTACTCAGCCATTGCACTTTCACCAAATTCTGTGCAAGAAATGTTTGAACTGACAATCAAAGCATTCAACCTAGCCGAAAAGTACCGCACGCCAGTCATACTTCTGGCAGATGAGGAAATCGCCCACATGAGAGAACAAGTAACCATACCCTCATTGGAAAGCATAGAAATAGTCAATAGAAGAAAGCCGAAACTAGGCGAAACAGCATTTTTCGGGCTGGAGGAAGTCCCGCCGATGCCGACCGTAGGCGAAGGCTACAACGTGGCCGTCACTGGATCAACACACAACGAGTACGGCATACGCTTCACAGCCGACCCAAACGTGCACAAAAGACTTGTAGAAAGGCTCAACAGCAAAATCCAAGACCACGCTGACGAATTAGCCGAAGCCGAAACCCACAGCATTGACGACTGCCAAATAGGCATCATATCATTCGGGTGCACTTCCCGCGCCATCTACGAAGCCGTTGAAAAAGCCGAGGCAATAGGCGTCACAGTTGGTTATGCTCGCTTGAAAACTATCTGGCCTTTCCCAGAGAAAATCGTAAAAAAACTGGCTAAAACAGCCGAGAAGATCATAGTTCCAGAAATGAATCTCAAGCAGCTGTACTACGAGGTTCAAAGAGTGGCAGGCGGCTCCTCTGAGATTATTGCGCTGAACAAGATTGGCGGGGGAGAGTTGATAACACCCGAGGAATTGACCGCAAAAATCATGGAAAGTGTTAAGGATTGAGCGAGCAATTCTCTGTAAAGAAATACTTGAGAGACCTTCCGTTGCCTTTCTGCCCGGGCTGCGGCGCGATGACAGTCATGAGCGAATTCCTACGAGCCGTCCACGAACTCGGACACGATGACCTGAGTAAGTTTGTCTTCTGCAGCGGCATCGGCTGCTCCGCGTGGATACCTTCACCGTATTTCATGGCTGACTCTGTGCACACGTTACACGGCAGAAGTATTCCAGCCGCAACAGGCATAAAACTCATGCGACCAGACGTTGACGTTGTTGTTTTCGGCGGAGACGGAGACATAGTCGGCATAGGCCTAAGCCACTTCATACACGCAGCCAGAAGAAACTTGGACATTTTCGTCATAATGGTTAACAACATGATTTACGGAATGACCGGCGGTCAAGTTGCCCCTACAACGCCGTTCAAATCGATAACCACCACAACGCCATACGGCAGTTTTGAGCACCCGCTGGACGCGGCTAGACTGGCCGTCACGGCAGGAGCCTGTTACGTTGCACGTTGGACGACAGCCCAGCCGAACGAACTCAAAGAGTCAATGAAGAAGGCGTTGGGAATCAGGGGATTCAGATTTGTAGAAGCTGTAAGCCAATGTCCAACAGCCTTCGGAAGAAGAGCAGGTTTCAAAAACGCTGGAGAAATGCTGAAATGGTTCAAAGAAAACGTCATTCCAATTCACCAAGCAGAAAAAATGACGGAAGAGGCTTTAGGTGGAAAAATAGTTGTAGGCGAATTTATCCAGAGACAGCGGCCTACACTTGTCGAAAACATTTACAAAGCAATTGAAGAGGCGCAGGAAGGAAATGAAAAAAGTTGAAGTGCGAATAGCTGGGTCTGGCGGGCAAGGTGTGGTCTTAGCAGGACAAATATTGGGCAGGGCAGTTGTCTACGACCGAAAAAACGCAGTTCAAACCCAAAGCTACGGAGCAGAAGCAAGAGGAAGCGCCACCAAAAGCGAAGTAATAATATCAGATGACAAAATCGGTTTCCCAATGGTCAGAAAATGCGACGTACTTATAGCCATGAACCAAGAAGCACTCGACAAGTATTTGAAAGACCTGAAGGAAGATGGGATACTAATAGCTGACACTACCAATATAAAAAAAATCCCAGAAACACAAGCTAAGGTATTCAATATTCCAGCGACAGAATACGCTGAGGAAACATTTGGCGCGAAAATCTATGCAAACATGCTAATGCTCGGAGCTTTCACAAAGATAACAAACTTGGTGAGTGAAAAGGCAATGCAAGAGGCCATAGCAGATGCAGTAACGGAAAAAGTCATAAAAACAAATGAGGAAGCATACAAGAAAGGAAAAGCGCTAGTCCAATAAAGCTTTCTTGCAGGATTCGTCAAGTCACGAAGAATTGGCAAAGGAGAGGATTTGACAGCAGAAATCGGAAATCTAGCTTTTACTTTTCCTCTATTGCCTTGGTCCTTGCAGTTACTCTCGCGTGCGCAATTTTTGATAGGTAAATCGTGGTCATTATGAAGATGGCTGTGATTGCCGCAAGAATATACGTTAGATTTCGAAGGTTCTGAACTTGCTCAGAGTACTCCATCAAGTGTTCCCTGTAAGCATCGTTCAACTTGTCAAAGCTAGTCTGAAGCTGACTATAATTATACGAAAGAACACCATAGTCGCTGGAGAGAAGATTGAAAGTCTCATTCAAGTTATAGAGATCCATCTGCAACTTGAGATATCTGTTGAGCAATTCGTCATAGAGATGAAGCGCTTCAGAATAGATTATTGTGATAGCGTTGGTTTTGTGAAGATATGTGAAATAAAGGTAAAAATATGTCTCGTTTGAAACGTTAAGCAATGTTGGAATGATTTCCTCACCATCAATCAACACAATGTATGAGTAATTCATCAACTTAGTAGGAATCCTGACCTTGCAAAAGCCAGCCGCATCATCTTCGCCTGTTGCATTAAAACGTATTATTCTATTCCTTGTCTCTCTTCCAATTCCAAACTCGAAAGTAGATATTGTTGAATTAGAAATAACAGTAACATCATATGTTTCTCCTTCCAAGCTGACATCAAAATCAGAAAAGGCTCCCATTAGAGGATGGCTGTCTTGGTAGATCCCACCTATGAGATACGGAACATCACCTAATCCGTCTCTGTTCAGGTCTTGCCCAGAATAGTCACTCCAGTAGTTGCCTTCACCATCATGATCCCAAAAATTCACCAAATCACCCCACACCTGATATGTGTTGTTAAAGTTGTTATGATAAATCGTATTATTGCTGTTGAAATAGAAAGAGGTAATTCCCAAGTAGTTGTTTAGAACGGTGTTGCCACAAATCACATTACTACCAGAATAGTAAAGGCTTATTCCATCTAGGTTGTTGTACAAAACGAAGTTGCGAGAAACCACATTGTTGACAGAATAGTAAAGAGAAATCCCATCGTAGTTGCTTAAGCTTATCGTGTTGCGAGAAATGACATTATCGCTAGAGGAGAGAAGATAGATTCCGTCGTTATTGTTTGAGATGTTGTTGTCACAGATTACATTACCGCTAGAAGATAGAAGGCTAATTCCCTCAGCATTGTCGATTATTCTATTATTCCTTATAGTAATATACACAGAATGATCTACGAATATGCCGCAGTTTGGGGACGTGCCGCTTCTTCTAACGGTGAACCCTTCTATAGTTACATTGGCAGTGGTGACGATGTAAATCACATTGCCGGATTGAGAACCATCAATGATTGTAGAGTATCTGTTTTCCCCAACAAGTGCAATACTCTTATTGATAACGACATGCTCGGAGTATATTCCAGTGTGAACAAAAATTGTGTCACCTGAACTCACATTGTTGACTGCCTGCTGAATGCTGCTAAAGTCTCCAGGCACATTCACTGTTCCCGGATCTGCCCTGACAGACGTTTTGTAATCCTTCAGACACAGCACAAACAACAAACACAAAATCATAGACAAAGCCATTACAGTCTTTTTCAATGTAGTCACCACACTTTGTATTTTTAGCACATAGAACTATTAAACGTTGAGCCGATATCGTACAGCTAATCCCGAGAGAGCATTCGCCCTAGCATGACAGAGCATGCAACCGCAACAGAAAAAGCCGGAATGAAAACAATCGGATTGATAACAGACTGCACAAGGTCCCATGCAATGGTCATGTATGACAAGGCTATTATGAATGCCAGCACGCAGATTTTGGCTTTAATACCGCCTAGTCTAGATGTGGGTGCCCCTTGATTCATCATGGAGTGCAGGAGACTTAGCGCTTCTTTTACTTGTTGGTCTGTGGCAAGAATCACAAGATTTTTGTCACTGTCTCGGAACTTGAAACCTGAAAGTGTGTATCTCTGTAACTCCCAAGGCCTTTTCTTTGGCAAGATCCTGACAATATTGCTTTTCTCCATTTTCTTTAGAATCGTTTGGATTTTACGAATGAATTGTATGTCATTTGTTTTTTCCTCGCCATATAGCCTTTTTATTATTTCTTTTACGTCTGGAAAACTCAGTTCCAGTTGGAAAGATGCAATTGCTTTGGCAAGGTGATATTGGTATTCGCCTTCTCGCAACCGTATGTTACCGTTTTCATAGTCAGCGCCTAGAGCCTCCTGCAAAAATCGCATTTCGTCCAGTGTCAACTTATGCTGAGACAAAGTCTGTCTCCTTTTCAATAGTTTCAGTTGAAAGAACATAAAAACGCTTCGCGTAAGATATTGTTTTTTTCATCTCTTTCAACCGAGTCTACGGACAAAACCCCTATTCTTTTCAATGCCAATAGATAGTTGATGGGGTCTACGATGGCAAATTATACAAAGGAGCTTGGCTTGACTTCTTTGTTTGTTCATAACAAATATAGAAGTAACATCGAACTTATAGGTTTGATACTAGAGGCTGTAAAGAATAATGATATTACTCGATATCCTCTTATGAGGTATACAAGCATCAACTATTCACAGCTCAAGAAGTACTTAGGACGCCTTACTGAAATCGGCTTCATCGAAACCCATGAGAAAGACGGCCAAGTCTTATACCGAGCAAGCGAGAAGGGCTTTGACTTTTTGAGGCAATATTACGTCTTGCTAGGGATGCTGCTCAACACGTACACGAGAAACAAACCACCTGAGGCCATCTGTCAGGAGGCCAAATGCCACTCTCCGAAAGAACGACAATCCTTCACCACACGCTTCGCAGCTCCCTAGCATCAATAGTCGTAAACGATTACCCTTCTCCTAAGATTCATGTTCAGAACGTTTTCAAATTCACCGTTTTCAAACTCTGCCTCTAGAGAAGATCGTTGCTACCGCGAGATTCGCAAAGATTCATATTTCTGCACATGAGAATGGCTAACGACCTGTATAATGAAGGGGGAAGGCGTTGACTCAGAAATTCACTTATGCCAAGGCTGGTGTCGACAGAGAATTAAGAACTGATTCCAAGAAAGCGTTGAAGATTTTGAAGAGAACCTATAAGTTCAGCAAGTATGGCGAAGTTATCGAGTTGCCCTACGGAAACATCTTCCCTTGCGGCGGAAATCGCTACTTGGATTTGGCCATTGAAGGCGTCGGCACAAAAGTGCTGATTGCACAGTTGGCTGAGAAATATGACACCATCGGGATTGACGGCGTCGCCATGGCCGTTAACGACGTTATACGGTCAGGTGCCAAACCTTTGGCGATTTCGGACAACATTCATGCCCAGATCTCGGAACCTGCCTTGGTCGAGGAATGGATGAAGGGAATAGCACACGGAGCGGCTGACGCTGAGTGCATAGTGCCGAGCGGCGAGATTGGAGACGTTTCCGAATTGATAAGAGGACTGAGTGAAAGCAAGGGTTTCGACATGGTCGTGTCGGCAATAGGCGAAGTCTCGCGTGACAAGATAATCTCTGGAAGAAACGTAAAACCAAGCGACTCCATCATAGGTCTGCGAAGCTCCGGTCTCCATAGCAATGGCATTTCGCTTGCGAGAAAAGTGCTCTTCAAACAGTGGGGTGGAAAATACGAGCCCCACGATGTGCCAGATGGGTTGGAAAGAGAAATAGTGTTCGAAGTCTTGGAGCCAACCAGAATCTACGTTAGACCGTTGCTCAAGGTTGCTGAAGAACTTGAAGTGAAAGCCGCAGTGCACATCACAGGCGATGCATACCTGAAGTTTGGCAGATTAGCAAGATTCTCGAAGCGCATAGGTTTTGAATTCGACAATTTTAGACCGCAACCAGTCTTTAGGCTGCTTCAGGAAACCGCACGTCAACTCGGCGGCCGCACAACGGACGAAGAGATGTTCAGAACGTTTAACATGGGTTGGGGCTTTGCAATAATCGTTGACAAGGCGGCTACTAACAAAGCAGTTGATGTTCTGCAGAAGGCAGGGGCCCAGTCTGAACAGATAGGCCAAGTAACAATTTCTGAAGAAGTTAGAATTCTCTATAACAAGAGGAAGATTATTCTGAAATAATTGTTTGCCTCTTTGATGACAAAAGCGCTTAAATCCCTTTGAATTCAAGCATAAACTATGAGATACCAGTTGAAAATTGAAGTCAGCCTGAAGCCGGGGCACAGCGACCCTGAGGGCCAAACTACGGCACGTTTGTTGAAAGAGCTTGGTTACAGGGTTGAAACTGTCAACGTAAGTAAGGTTTACAGTCTAGTTCTAAGAGCGGAGTCGAGGAAAGAAGCGGAAAGCAAGGCTGAAGAGATGTGCAAGAGGCTTCTCGCAAACCCAACGAAAGACAATTATGACATTGTCGTTGGCGAAGAAAAATGACTGCAGGCGTCTACACCCGCAGAAAGAAGGAATTTCCGCTCTTTGAAATAAGCGTTCTTCAGGCTTCAGATCAGCAACTTCTAGAAATCAGCCGCGAACTCGGCATCGGTCTAAGCCTGAAGGAAATGAAAGCTGTCCAAGCCTACTTCAGGGGAAAAAAGCGAAACCCCACAGATGTGGAGCTTCAAACCATAGGGCAAACATGGTCAGAGCACTGTTTCCACAAAACGTTCAAGGGCAAAATAAAGATGGATGGGAGGCATATCGACAGTCTCTTCAAGACCTACATTGCAAGGGCTACTAGGCAAATCAATCCGCGCTGGTGCTTTTCGGTTTTTGAAGATAACGCAGGAATAGTTGAGTTTGACAAGGGCTACGGCATAGCAGTCAAGATTGAAACCCACAACCACCCATCCGCGGTAGAGCCTTTCGGCGGCGCAGCAACAGGCGTGGGCGGAGTGATCCGTGACATCTTGGGCGTATGGGCTGACCCAATTGCG
>PEWI01000069.1:9984-11280 GCA_002779555.1 Candidatus Bathyarchaeota archaeon CG07_land_8_20_14_0_80_47_9
GATGTTTTAGGTTTTGGTCCCCTAGACTTTGATTATCGGAAGCTTCCGCCTGGAGTCAAACATCCGAAGTATGTTTACATGGGCGTTGTAGCAGGCATTGGAAGCTATGGAAACAACATGGGAATTCCGACGGTGAACGGGGCCATATACTTTGACGAAAGCTACATGGGAAATGTGATTGTCTACTGTGGGTGTATAGGACTTCTGCCGCTGAAAAAGTTCAGAAAAAACGCAAAGTCAAACGACATCATTCTTCTGGCTGGTGGAAAGACGGGGCGCGACGGCATTCACGGAGTGACATTCGCGTCTGCTGAACTCACTGAGAAATCTGAAGAAGTTTCGAGACAGGCTGTGCAGATTGCAAACCCGATTGAGGAAGAGAAGCTGAAAAGAGCCATAATCGAGATTCGAGACCTTGAATTGGCCTCGGCTATCACAGACTTGGGCGGCGGCGGCTTGTCGTCAGCCGTGGGGGAAACTGCTCAGAAGTTCGGTTGCGGTGCGGAGGTGGAGCTTGACAAGGTCCCGCTGAAATATGCTGGTCTGGCTCCGTGGGAGATTTACGTTTCCGAGGCACAGGAAAGGATGCTTCTGACGGTTCCGCCGGCAAATCTTGAGGCGGTTCTCCGAATTTTTGAGAGGGAAGATGTTGAAGCGACACCTATTGGAAAATTGACTTCAGACGAGATTCTGCGGCTTTACTATCGAGGCGAGAAGGTTGGCGAGATGGGCATTGGATTCCTTTTTGAGCCGCCTAGAATCGTGAGAGTAGCCAAATGCGCCCCTTCAGACTTTGAGGAACCTGAGTTCCATGAAACAAGCAACCTCACTGAAACGCTTCTGCAAGTATTGTCTTCGCCAAACATCGCAAGCAAGGAAAGTGTGGTGCGCACGTACGACCATGAAGTCCAAGGAAACACTGCGCTGAAGCCTTTGCAGGGTGAATTCGGCGGTCCAAATGACGCCGCTGTGCTGAAGCCTTTGAACGAATCGTGGAAAGGCATAGCCATTTCATGCGGGATGAACCCGAACTACGGAAAGATTGACACTTACTGGATGGCAGCCTCTGTGATAGACGAGGCAGTCAGGAATAACGTTGCTGTTGGTGGAAGGAGAATAGCTTTGCTCGATAATTTCACTTGGGGAAATCCTGAGAAACCAGAGAGACTTGGCAGCCTCGTGAAGGCCTGTGAAGCATGCCATGACACTGCAGTAGCCTTCGGAACTCCGTTCATTTCAGGCAAGGACAGCCTCTACAACGAATCGCCGCTCGGACCAGTCACACCAACCCTCTTG
>PEWI01000212.1 GCA_002779555.1 Candidatus Bathyarchaeota archaeon CG07_land_8_20_14_0_80_47_9
CCTTTCATGCTTTCAGAGGGCTTTTTTAGCGGTCTAATGACAGCGGCATGTTCCGTCGCTTCCATAAGAACCTTGTCCCCTGGCTCCAATTTCAGTTTGTCTCTTATATCTTTCGGAATAGTTATTTGACCTTTACTAGACAATTTTGTAATACTCATTTTCTTTACCTACTTAAAATGTTGTAAAGGGCTTATTAAAACTTTTACATTTTGGTTGTCTGTTTCGGCTTTATAGGCGTTTCAAATGTGATAACTACTCTGAAGATTTTTTTCTTTTTCGGTAGATTAGGTATGTGAATATGATTGGTATGGCTAGTATGTAGTTTGTGATTTCGCTTTGTAAGGCGTCGCTGAATATTATGGTAAGGTCTTGATGGAAAAGTATTAGGGTTGCCACTGTGATTGTTAACGCTTTTAAGGCGAGAATGATGTGGCTTCTATGTGTTTCAAGAAGATTCAGCAAATGTGTTTTTCCATAATTTTTCCTTCCGGATTTTTAGAGAAAGTTGAAGAATCTAAGCGTCATGCGCAGGCTTAAGATTATCACAGTAATGCCTACCAACGTGCTTAACATTCTGTAGGGAACTTTTTGCATAACCACGCAGGTTTTGAAGGTTACTGTGAAGCCTGCGTACGCTTTTAGTCAACAGGAAAGCTTTTACGCGAGACTGAATAGGGACGGGCGGATAACGATACCGCAGTTGACGCTTGAGATGCTGCGGGACGAAGAAGACGAAGAGAAAAGCCTAGCGGGCACGGTAATAGACGTTCAGATTGAACCCGCAGAAGACTCTTCCAGAAAGATTTCGAGTTTAGGGCTTGGGTGCTCAAGTTTGCGAATGGAGGAAGCTTAGTCTCTTATCGTCTTCTTCTTTCTGGGTAAAATGCGTTGGTCGGAAATGTTGTTTTTCCTCATGGAAACTTGTGTAGCCCTACGTCTGAGGGGCCGCTGTTTCCTGCGTTTTTGTGAAATATTAAATGTTTCTTTTTATCGGCGCAGCATCAAAGTCTTTGTCGTTTGATAGTATTTCTTGGGCGCGAAACTGATTCGGGAAACTCTACCATTGGCGGGCACGCTTTATGTGGAAATGGTTGCGGTTATGGCGAAGTACAATCCTTTTGCTGAGAAGGCAGGGATGAAAAAAGTCTGTGAACAACAACCATCGGAAGAAGCTCTGCGAGTTGCAGATGCGCTTTCCAGTTTTGGGTTTTGACCTGAAGCTTCTCGGCAGCCAAAAATACGTTTCAGATAAACTCAAAAACTTTAGCCCCGAGCAGCTTGAAAAGTTAAAAGAGGCTTTCGTCAAGAATGATCATCCGCGTTTTAGGAAAGAGATCGCGGCTAATCACCACATGCCTTATGGCACCACAACAGCCTTCGCTGAAGGTGTAAAAAACGCCAATAATAGAGAGAATAGCGAAGCTCGTTAAGATTGTTGGGATGCTTCTTCAGGCGAAGGTTTACTTGTTTTGGAGTAAGAGTCTTGAGGTTAAGTGTTCCTGAGATTCTCTTTGTGGCTTGAGTTAATGGGTGATCTGTGGATGTGCCTCTATTTCTGTGCCTTTTCTTTTTTCAATGACGTCAACAGTTCATCAACGGTCAAAATTCTTATTCCTCTGAATGCTCCCAGAGAAAGCAGGTGGTTATTTCCTGATACTATGCAGTCGGCTTTGCCGTCAAAGGCTGTCCTTAGCACAGCGTCATCGTCAGGGTCTTCCTTTACAACTTTGAACCTAGACTTTACTTTGACTATTTTGGCAACGCTTCCGACAATTCTTAAAAAGGCGATTATGTCATCTTGGTCAACGTATTTTCTTATCCTTGGGTCGTCGGCAACTTCGCTGAACTCTTTCAAAATGCTTCTAGACAGAATCAGCTGAATTCTTCCCTCAGTTATCTTGAGGAAGAGTTCCCTTGGCTTCCCGGTCTTGATTAGGGCAGAGACCAAAACGTTCGTGTCAAGTACTACGTTCATTTAGCGACCTTCGCAAGGAAGCCTCTTCTTTCTTCTGTAGTCACTGATTACTTCGTTTATTTCTTTGTTAGTCAATTCGCCGTGCTTGGCTATTCTTTTATCTATCCTTTTGTACATGGCTTCCAGTTCTTTGGTTATGTCGGGCACTTCAAGCTTCTTCATGATTACGGCGTCTTGGTAGCCGTAAACGAGAAGTTTTGTCTTTGGTCCTATGCCTAGTTTCTTCCTTATGGTTTGAGGTATTACGACTTGTCCTTTTTCGCTTACTACTGTGACGTCTGCTTTTTCGTTTTGAGTCATGAACTCACCGTGTATGTTCTTACTTTCCTACCTTAAATAGTTATTTGCAGTTATCATGGGCTCTGTGAAGGTTGAGAAAAGACAAAGAAGAAATCGACCAAATAGCCCGACAGGGGTTCGGCAAAACGCCTGATTACGTTGCGAGCATCAAGAATGCAACTCTTGAAAAAATGACGAAGCTAATCAAGCTCGTTGGGATGCTTCTTCAGACCAAGGTTTACCTGTTTTGGAGCAGCTATTGAGCGGGAACTCAGCTGCCAAACGCAAGATTTACAACCATCGGCAGCAATTATTGTTTACAGTTTTGAAGTCTTCCCATGTTAGCCAGCCCAATCTGCGTGAGACTTCTTGCCAATCGTGTGGGCTCGTTCTATGAGGCATATCCCTTGCTAGAGCTTTTGGGTTTCTTCTGTTTTGTTCTCGGCTGTGATTTCTTCTATGGGTTTCGGTGGTGGTGTGGTGGCCATTGTCCAGCCTATCCATGCGCCTATCAGGAGGATGCCGACGA
>PEWI01000034.1:0-2305 GCA_002779555.1 Candidatus Bathyarchaeota archaeon CG07_land_8_20_14_0_80_47_9
TCATAGACCTTTCAGCTCCGAGTGTCTCCTTGCCTACGCCTATCACGTGGTTTTCGTCATACATGTGCATGTAGTCTGAGTAGCCTGTTACTTTCAGTTCTCCGAGAACCTTGGGAGTGTTGGGATCTGAGAGGTCTATGACGAAGAACGGGTCAACCTTTCTGAACGTGACGAGGTAGCAGAGGCTGTCCATGAAGCGTACAGAGTGAACTGTTTCGCCCTTAGCAAGGCCTTCTAATCTGCCGACCACGGTTAGATTCATGTCTAGCACATAGATGTTGTTCTGAAGACCGAGTCTGAAAGGCTCCTCATTGGGGCTTGTGATCCTTGAAGTGGTGGCTATTCTGAAGTGTCCGTTGTATTCGTCCATGGAAAACTGATTCAAGACGGTTCCCGGGATTTCTCCATTGGCAGCGATACAGATTTCGCCGTTCTCGATCTGGATTCGGTGGACGATAGTCGTGCTTATGCGGCTGCAAGTCAGGTAGATGCTTTGCTTCGAGACATAGAGCGTTGAAGTCCATCCTGACAAGATGACCTTGTGCTCAGGCTTCTGCTCATCCTGTTGCATGTTGAAGGCTAGGACTGTCGTGAAGGTGTATCCGCAGTCTGAGGTGTCTTCGTAGTAGATCTCAGTGGCAACTACCTCTTCGTTTCCGTCGCCTGAATCGATTCTTGGCAAAGACACTTGATCATTGACTATCCAAGCTCCCTTCGTGGCAGTCACGTACGCGTAGTCGCCTATCAATCTGGAGCTGACATAACTACCGTCAACAGAGAGTTCTCGGATGAGGAAGGGGCTTTCCTTGATTGAAACGTCATAGACTTTGACGAAGGTCTTGATTCCATTGTCCTGATCATTGTTTTCGTAGAGCACTGCGAGTCTATCTTGGCTGATGAACAGTTGACTCGATACGCCACCCACCGGAATCCTTGCAATGATTGCTGCTTCCTCTGCGGGATAGGCTTTCGCGATAATCACTTCTTGCCCTGCAGCGAGGTACAAGTATTCGCCATCTGTTTTCACAGTGTCTGCTTCGTCAACACCCTCAACCTGAACATTGGTGCTAGAATATTCAACGGCGGACTCACTCATGTCTTCCACACTCTTTAGCATGCTCCCGCTTGACAGGTACCATCCGAGACGGAAAGCATAAGTCCTGCTATTCAGGAAATCTTTGAGTTCTTGGTATGACCTGAATTTCCTCAAGTCCATAGCGCTATGCTCGACGTTCACGCTCAATACGGAAATCAGGCTCACAGTAATAAGCAGCACGAGGATCGGGATCTTCCAGTTTTTCATGTCTATTTCTCCTTCGATTTGTCAGGTATTAGATACCAAGACGCAGGGCTTAATGCTATGTTTCAGAACACAATCGTACTAAAACTAGAACAGACCCATCAAGAATGGTCAGCCATCACGAAGAGAAAACCCTATGCCTAGATACGATATATATGGCCAACGCAATCGCTAGGCACAGAGCTAGAAGCCCAAAGTTAGTGACCGAATACAGCGACACCGTCGTGCGGACAGGCTCGCGGTTGAGCGACTCTTCAGATAAGCTTCGTAACACATGGCTGATTCCTTCATTTCTCATCTCGGCAAGCGGAAGCGGCAGGACCAACGTTAGCACTAGTCCAAGAACCATGGCGGCCACAGAGTAAACCAGTGCTTTCCTCATGCCCTTAGCCCCCATAAGGTGTAGGTGGTGCAGTGTCTTTTAATTCTACATTTTAGAACATAATGTTGAAACTTCATACAGGCTTGGCCCTCCACAATCTCGCGGTCTCAAGCCAAAAAATAATCACTGCAATCAGCCCAAACATCACGGCGTAAAAGCTTGGACATATTCCGGTCACAAGGCATAGAGTCAAGTAAGCCGTCAACATCGTCGAAAACAGAACTGAATAGAACAGATAGCGAGGAACGAGGAAGCGACCTACACGCGTGAAGAAGCGCAGAATCCCAACTTTCACTTCTTCCTCAAGCACATACTCGCCAGTTCCCTTCTTCTCAACGAGGCCCAAGTCCTGCAGTTTCTCAAGGTGATGCACTGCTATGCTTGGGCTTGAAAAGTGGAGAGCCCGCTGAACCTCGCGAACGCCGACAGTGTGTGTGGGTTGTTGCACTAAGTACCAGTAGACGAGAAGGGTTTTTCCTTTCAGTGCAGACTCCAAAACGGCTTGGTCAAATTCGCGAGGCGTTTTCGGCATAATCCATCGTCAGGTAGCCCTTTGTCGGTAAGTGCTTAAAAATCTAGTCCAGCCTGCAAAGTTTGATTTGCTGCGTCATTGCATGGAAGCT
>PEWI01000034.1:2395-2789 GCA_002779555.1 Candidatus Bathyarchaeota archaeon CG07_land_8_20_14_0_80_47_9
ATAGCCCTCTTGCTTCAACATGAACTTAAAACTGATGGGAGCTTTCAGTTCTGGCACACACCTAACGAAGGACTGTTGTGCGCTGCCAAAGTTAAGACTTCTGAATTCCCAGTACAGACACGAAGAAGATCGCAACTCGCAGTTTTTGAAGTAACCAATCGGAAACACGACGACATCATGTTGGTGTTTGAAGAGCTTCAGAACATTGAAGACAAACCTTCACACCTTCCTGAGATATTTCGCAAAGCATTGAGAGCAGAGAATCTGACCCGTTACAAAACCAGAGAAACGATTGGCAAATCCGCTGATTTCGTTAGTGCCATTACAAGCACATATCTCGAGTGATTCGAGTTTCTGACAATTCTAGCGCGCGTTTCCGCAGTTTATCATCCTT
>PEWI01000063.1:0-1050 GCA_002779555.1 Candidatus Bathyarchaeota archaeon CG07_land_8_20_14_0_80_47_9
GGCGCAGACACGGTGGTATTTGCTCCTGAAGACTGTGTTAAGAAGATCAAGGGTTCCGTCAAGACGCTGAAGGTCGGAGAAGAAGAAAACGTGGACGGCATAAAAATCAAGGCTGTGGACGCCCACAATGTCAAGCGCTTCAGGTCACCTGGCAACCCGTTCCATCCGAAGGGTTTCGGTGTAGGCTATTTGATAACCGCTCTTGGCAAGACTGTGTATCATGCTGGCGACACGGACTTCATTCCTGAAATGAAACGGCTTGGACATGTTGATGTGGCTTTGCTTCCAAGCGGGGGCACTTACACGATGGACAATGCTGAAGCGGCTGACGCTGCGCTTGCCATTAATCCTTCAGTTGTTATTCCTATGCACCGTTGGGATACGAAGCCGGACGAGTTCAAGAAGAAGGTTGAGGCCAGTTCGAGAATCAGGGTTGTTCTGCTGAAGAGGAATGAAGAGTATCAAGTGGTTAGAGAATGAATGCGGTTCAGAAGCGCAGTAAGCATGGTGCCAAAGAAAATGCAGACTTGCTCATTGTGAACGCTAACGAGCTTGTCACGGTTGAGGGCGGTAGTCAGAAGCCGCGCACGGGCGCGCAGATGCGGGAGCTTGGCATCATACGCAACGGCAGCTTAGCAGTAAAGGACGGCAAGATAGTTGCTGTCGGGAAGACTACTGAGGTTACTAGAGTTTTCAAGGCTGAAAACATCATCAACGCTAATGGGAAAACTGTTCTGCCTGGTTTTGTTGATGCGCATACGCATCTTGTTTTTGCAGGTTCACGGGAAGACGAGTTTCAGATGCGGGTTGAAGGCGCGTCTTACATGGAGATTCTTGGCGCCGGCGGCGGCATCTTAAGAACGGTCAGGGAGACGCGGAAGGCGACTGTTGAGAAGCTTGGGGATCTGACTATTGAAAGGCTTGACGTGATGTTGGAGCATGGAACCACGACGGTTGAGGCTAAAAGCGGATATGGCTTAACAACGAAGGACGAACTGAAGATTTTGGAGGTCGTTCAGCGTGCGAACCAGTTGCATGCGATGGATGTCG
>PEWI01000063.1:1104-1994 GCA_002779555.1 Candidatus Bathyarchaeota archaeon CG07_land_8_20_14_0_80_47_9
TGGGCTACGTCGGCTTGGTGGTTGACGAGATGATTCCGAAGGTGGCCGAGAAAGGGCTGGCGGAGTTTTGTGATGTTTTCTGTGAGAAAGGTGTTTTCGGTTTGGAACAGACTAGGCGGATTTTGTCGGCTGGGAAGAATTTTGGTTTGAAGCCTAAGGTTCATGCGGATGAGATGAGCCAGTTAGGCGGTGCTGAGCTTGCGGCGGATTTTGGAGCGGTTTCGGCTGATCACCTGCTTTTTTCTTCTGACGAAGGCCTCAGGGCTATGGCTGATAAAGGCGTGGTTGCGGTTTTGCTTCCAGCTGCGGCTTTCTGTTTGATGAACGGGCGGTTTGCTGATGCTAGGGTGATGATTAATTTCGGTGTTCCTGTGGCTTTGGGCACTGATTATAGTCCGAGCTGTATGGTTGAGAACATGCAGTTGGTCATTGCCTTTGCGTGTCATTTTATGCGGTTGGCTCCTGCTGAAGCAATAACGGCGGCCACGATCAATGCGGCTCACGCCTTGGGCAGGGCTAATGATGTTGGCAGTTTAGAGGTCGGTAAGAGGGCGGATGTGGTTGTTTTGGATGCGCCGAATCAAAAGTTTCTGGGCTATCATTTTGGCGTGAATCTTGTTGACAAGGTTGTTAAGAACGGAAGAATCGTCGTGGATAAGGAAGCAAGTCCGAGCGGCATTGTTCATCTAGAAGAATAAAAATGAGGAAGATCGGCTTACTTTATTACTCCTGCTCTGTTTAAGCCTGTGCAGATTAGCCATGCTGTTATGCCGTAGACGACTCCGTTGAATATTGCGATGACTAGGGTTGTCACGGGAACACCGAGCACCAAATAATCGTTGATTGTTGGGACGTTCAGCATGTCGTAGAGTTGCGGTCCCGACGGTATG
>PEWI01000063.1:2056-2674 GCA_002779555.1 Candidatus Bathyarchaeota archaeon CG07_land_8_20_14_0_80_47_9
CTCCTCTCATTCTGCTTTCCTCTTGTTTAGCTTATTCAGCCATGGACTTTAAAAGCATGATCGAACAGGGTAAAAAGATTAAAGTTTGTCTATGCTATTTCTTGGCTTGTGGTGGATTGGCTTTGGCTAAGTTCAAGGTTGGCCATCCTGTCAAGGCTTTGGCTGGTTCTGAGCTGCATTGTAAGAACTGGCAGATTGAAGGCATCTTACGCATGCTTTGCCATGTTTTGGATCCGGAAGTAGCTAAGGACCCTGAGCATCTGATTATTTACGGCGGTACGGGTAAGGCGGCGCGGAACTGGGAGTGTTTTGACAAGATTGTGGAGACGCTTGTGGAGCTTGAGCCTGACGAGACTATGCTTGTTCAGAGTGGGAAGCCTGTGGCCGTGTTTAAGACGCATGAGTGGGCTCCGCGGGCTTTGATTGTTAATGCTATGCTTGTTCCGAAGTGGGCTACGTGGGACTATTTTTTGGAGTTAGAGCAGAAGGGTTTGATTATGTATGGGCAGATGACGGCTGGCAGCTGGGCGTATATCGGGACTCAAGGGATTCTGCAGGGCACTTATGAAACGCTTGCGGCGGTTGCGAAGGAGCATTTCGGGGGCAGTTTGAAGGGTA
>PEWI01000106.1 GCA_002779555.1 Candidatus Bathyarchaeota archaeon CG07_land_8_20_14_0_80_47_9
AGCCCCAAATCTTGAGGTAAGTCCTCTGTTGTCTTAGGCGCAAGCGTGAAGGAGATGAAGACGAACTTTCCGAAAATCTGGCAGCAGGCAGTAGCTGTTCCATTGCTGAGAGTGACAAACGATGTTGCTTTGGTTTCTGCAGCTTCGAAGTCTGCTGATTCCACGATTCTGTCGATTAGTTTTTGATTTTGAGCTTGCGAGGCCAAATCCAGTTCGTGACCGAACAAACCGTGAGGAACACATACCACGCAGTTGAGTTTCCTTTCTAAAGCGGATTTCAGCATTGATGGCAAGACGCTGCTTCCAATGTTCTTGAAAGGTCCTGGATGAACTGACGGAATGACCATGGCTGCCTTGGGTTTGGAGGAGCCGAACTTCATCAGTGAGACTCCAATGTCTTGCTCCTCGCCCAGCTTCTCCAGAAGCTCTTCAAGCGGAGCGTTCAAGTCCATTATCCAGTTGAGCAGAAAAGCCTTCAGAAGAGATATGGACGGAACTCCAAGTGTCTGCTGGCCGACACGGTTTAAAGTGGATAGGAAGAAGTGGCTTGCAGCAATGCTTATCCCGAGTGAAAAAACGAAGTACAGCAACATGTAAAGCGTAAGTGGATAAGCAATCGCTGTCCAGAACACCAGAAACGGGACCGCGCAGGCGAACGGCTGAAGCACAGAAGCAATGAGACGCCTCCCGTAACTCTTGCGGGACGTGGAATCGAACACTATCAAACGCAGAATTACAACAGCTGAAAATCCGAGCAGGCAAAGCCTAACCCACCATGATAACCCGAAGGGTGTGGCAACGACAACGCCTATGATGATGAACGCGAGCCACATCATCCAGCAAAAAAGCGAAAGAGCGACAGTTCTTCTCAAGTCGTATATGGTGTCTCCTCTCAGAACCAGCGTGCTTATGACATAACTCGACACCAAATTCAGAAGGAACAGAGAAGACCCGAGCAGCAACCCGCTGAGCAAGCCGTCTAGAGAAGGAAAAAGCGCCGCCGTGGAAATCAGTCCGCCGCCTATGCAGATCAAAGCCAAAAGTACCACGACTCTCGCATATGACGGAAGCTTGAACAACGATGAGTAACGTTTGACTGCCCTGTCAATGGTTTGACTCAATGAATCTTCTGTTGCCAGATCCATCCACCTAAGTGAAGTCTGTAAAAGAGAACATCAAGCATATTAAAGTGTCGTGAATTTTGGAAAACACAATCATGAATTTGAAACATTCTCCGCATAATTATTACCACGAGTACCTCTGCGGTTTTGACACAAATACTGTAAAATGGCGGGCAATGAGCTGAACTGCAGTCTTCAGCGCGACATGGCCTCAACAACACCTTAATAAGAGCAACTGTTTTATCTCTAAAACACTAACTATAAGGTTTTGCGAACATTATGCCAGAGCCAAGTATCCCACCCACGATATTTCACATGCTTGAGAAGAATCTGGAGAAGAAGGTGCGAGTGATCTTGGATCCTTCCTATGGTTTTGAAGGAATATTAATGGCGGTGACACGTGAACCAGCAGGAATATGGCTCTCAGATGCCGAAGCCGTGACACTCCGAGCAACCATTGCTCAGCCCATACCTCAGGTCACGAGCAGAGAAGACAAAAGCGACATATTCATTCACCTTAACTCTGTTCAACGGATAGAGGTTTTGCATCCCCCTACTCGTCATTGAAAGTGTTGAGTCTAGAAGAAGATCTGTGCGAGAACACACACGATTATCAATACCACTGCGAAAACCACGAGCAATTCAGGCCTAACCTTGACGCCTTCGGTTTCTTCTTCAAAGAACCTGAGCAGTCCGGCGCTTGCAGCAGGCATCGGTGCTGCCTTCTCTTTCTTTTTCTTGCTCATGCCTGAACCTTCTCTTGCTCCAGCGCTTAAGGCGTATCGTTTCGTCCATTATTAACGTTGCGTTGTCCTAAAAGGGTTTTTATTTTTGAACAAGTGATAGTGTGATACAAGAAGGTGTTTGTCATGCCGACTCCTAAAGATGAATATGATCACGTGTTCGACCTTCTCCAACAGCATCATAGGTGGTTTCAGGAAAGCATCCCGCTCATTGCAAGCGAAAACATTCCAAGCCCAGCCGTCCGCGAAGCCATCATAACCGACTTCGGAAACCGTTACGCAGAGGGATGGCCCGGCGAACGGGTTTATGCAGGTTGCCGCTTCATAGACCAAGTAGAATTCAAATGCATTGAGCTCATGAAGAAACTGTTCAACGCCGAATTTGTCGATGTCAGGCCGATATCAGGCGTTGTAGCAAACCTAGCGGTCTACACTGCCTTCACAGAGCCTGGAGACACTCTGTTGGCCCTTTCCATCCCATGCGGCGGACACATTAGTTCAGGAAAGAAAGAGCTGGGAGGCACAGCGGGCGCCGTCAAAGGCCTGATTGTGGAGTACTTGCCTCTGGATTACAAGGAACTCAACATAGATGTGGACAAGGCGAAAAACAAAATTCAGGAGCTCGCTGCAAAAGGCAAGCCGCCGAGGTTTGTTATGTTCGGCGCAAGTGTCTTTCCATTCCCACACCCAGTCAAGGAATTGGTGGAATCTATCCATTCGGTTGGTGCCACAGTCGGATATGATGCAGCGCACGTGGCTGGTCTGATTGCAAGCGGGCAATTCCAAGATCCGCTTAGAGAAGGCGCAGACGTGGTAAGTCTAAGCACACACAAGACATTTTTCGGGCCCCAGCACGGTGGAATCCTGTCATGGGAGAAGAACGCTGAGAAGATAAAGAAGGCCACCTTCCCAGGAATGGTCAGCAACCACCACTTACACGCTGTTGCTGGACTCACGATTGCATGCGCTGAAATGCTCGAGTTCGGAAAGGAGTATGCAAGCCAGATTGTGAAGAATGCCAAAGCCTTGGCCCAAGCACTTTACGAAAAAGGCTTCAACGTGCTGGCAGAACATAAGGGCTTCACGCAGTCCCATGTGATACTGATTGACATAACCAAGCAAGGCGACGGCGGAACAATTGAAGAAACGCTGGAAAAAGCAAACATCATCATAAACAGAAACCTGTTGCCGTGGGACATCAAAGAAGGAAGACACTTCATGCACCCAGGCGGCATAAGGATGGGTGTTTCAGAAGTCACGAGGCTCGGAATGAAAGAGCCTGAGATGAGCGTGATAGCAGATTTCGTTAAGCAGGTCATAATTGGCAAGGAGCCATTGGAGAAGGTAAGAGCCGATGTGACGGAATTCAGAAAAGACTATCAAAAGGTGCATTACTGCTTCGAGAACTCGACTGACGCCTACAAGTACATAAAAATCCGCTGAAGCGATGAGAATAGATGAAGGCTTTGGGCATTGCCTTCAGCGCGAGAAGAAATGGCAACTGTCTAAACTGCGTCGAGTACGTCCTGACGAAGCTTAGGGATCATGGATTCGAAACCAGCATTGTCAACGCTTATGAGTACAACATTACGCCTTGCAGCCACTGCAACTACGAATGTTTTGCACGCAGCTTAAGAGGAGCAGACGAGAAATGCCCCATCCATGACGATGTCCCCTAGATCTACACCAAAATGAAGGAAGCAGACATCATCGTACTCGCAGTTCCAACATACAGTGGAAAAGCCTCAGGCCTACACTGCGCCTTCACAGAAAGAGCCCAAGGCATAATTGAGAGCTACGAAGAATTCAAAGACAAAATTCTGAACAAAATCATTGCGCTGATTGTCATAGGAAATGTTCCAGCCGGCGGCGATCTTGCCTATCACACCGTGATCTTAGACCATCGCGATAGCAAGTACCCGCCTCCATCAACGTTGCTTCAGTCGACTGAGTACGGTCAAAGTTCCGTGCAAGGGACGCTGATTGAAGAAGAAAAGGTCAGAGACAGATTGGACGGGCTTGTGAATTTGATACTCAGAGACTGGAAAAGCAAGCATTAAGAATCACTGCAGATACATTCTTTCCCGACGCAGAGCGGTGAACAAACATGCACATATGTGAATTTCAGCAAATGATGCGCCGTTTGTACTTTCACAGAGACTCGAAACGCGGCACAGACGGGACGTATGAGTGGCTTGTAGATGAAGTGAAGGAATTGGGTGAAGCGTTGCACGTTGGCGACAAGGTTTCGCTGGAGAATGAATTCGCGGACGTCATTGCATGGCTGGCCTCCCTTGCAAACGTCGTTGACATTGACTTGGAAAAAGCCGCGCTCAACAAGTACGACAGCAAATGTCCGAGGTGCAGGCATTCCCCTTGCCAATGCACTTTCTAACCTGAGTTTAGCAGGCGCTTTTGCCCTAGACCAGTTAGCACCCAGACATATGGTTTGTCGCCCTTTCGCTCAACTATTCCTTCTGACTTCAGAAGCTTCAAGTGATGCATAGCAACCGCATAAGGTATGCCTGCTTCGCTTCCAGTGGTTTTGGCGTCAACCGAATGTCGCTCCAGCACGTTCAGCACTAGAGTTCTAGCCTTCAAACCGCGTTTGATGTTCTTTATGCTTGACAAGTAAGCCTTGGGATGATAGGTTTCTTTAACCATGCTAACCAAGAGTACTTGTGATGGTTTACATAGAAAAGTCTTGTTCACGCAAAGTCTGTCAGACTGATTTGTTTCGGCTTCTTGCTCTCAAACAAGGCGTTGATTTCGTCTTTCATCAACGAAATCCTCTGAGCATAGTAGTTGGGCAGATGATACTTCTCAACAAGCTGCTGCGCAACCTCCAAGTATTTTTCGATACCGCCTCGATAAACAGTCAACGTCAGTTGTCCACCGCATATTGGGCACTTGCCGCGGAGGGGCAGACGGCGGAAACGTTTGCTGCATGATTTGCACCTGAAACCCTGAGTTGAGAAAGCACGCAGGTTTCCTGTGATGTCCCGCATAAAATGCGTGGTCAAGACTTTCAAAGCAACCCTTTTGGCATCTACAGCCTCGATTTTCTCAGCCAGCTCAAGTTGGCCATTCAACTTTTCAACCATGGTCTTGAAGCGTTTGTAGGCACTCTCAGGGTTTCCGCTGTTGATGTTCGAGATCGGCGTAGTGAAGTTGAAGCCCTCAAACTGTGCTTCAGTTCCAAGCCGGCAGCCAATAAGATCTATCAGGGGGCTAACCTGTCTGGACTCCAGCCCTTCCCACGTTTTCTCATAAAACTCAAGAGGGTAAGCGCTGGCAACATCAAAATCATGTGCCTGCCGCTGTACTTCTTTCGTGTTAACGACAGGTATCAAGAGCAACGGTGCATCCATTATCCCGCCAATCTGCGCCGGAAGGTACTCTCGGGAGAAGTTGATTAGAGTGTCCAACGCAAGCATCAGCGTATCCTCGTCACCGTCACAATCTCTCCGCTTAGCCGAGTGCCAAACCGGATGCGCATAGCACAGGCTTAGATTTGTAAACCCAATTATTCTGCCCAAAATGCCAGCGCATGTGTGAGGGGCTAGGCCAACAATCAAATGCCCAACAAGGTCGTCTATCCGCTTCACGTCGTAGTACGGCGGAAGCCCATACACCTTGGTCAAGAGCTCATCCATGAAGCTTGCCACTTGTATGAAGTATTCTGCGCTCTTCAAGGGGATGACCACGTCTTGAAGTTTCAGCTCACATATCTGTTTATCATCCGCTAAAGGCGTGCCATCCACAGCATAGACATAGCCAAGCTGCTTCAGCTTCTCAGTCGAAACTCCGATTTCACAAGGCTTAAAATGGGTCAAAGGAGCGTTTGTAGCGTCAAAACGGATCGTCCCATCCTTATAGACGGACAGGTCATGCTTTGCGCGCAAAACGCCCTTCTCAAAGATCTCCGGCGTCTTCGTCTGATTCGTTAAACCTTTGACGCCTTTCAGGACCTTAGGCATGGAAACGCCCAAACGGCTGCTTGCGTTCTCGATGGCTTCTCTGAAGTTAACAAGCTGCTTTTGATAAGCGTTAGCAGGAATCTTGCAAACTGGGCACACGTCCTCTTTTAGGCTTTTGCCGCACCTCGGGCAAGTCCTCTCCAAAACTGTCTCAGAACCACAGGACGGACACTTTATGCTGAGGCTGAGAGTCTTGCAGTTCGGACATTTACGTTTAACAACTTCCACGAAAGTCGACTCCTTCCTCGCTGCCTCCACAATGTCCCTGTGAGAGCCTCCCGCCAAGCCCACTGGGAAAAGGACATGCACAAGAGGCCTCATCTCGCGCCTCTTGGCCTTTTCGGGTCTTCCCATCCTCGCACCTACAAGTGTGGGAGCCTTCTCCCGGACTTGCACGCCTGAAAGCATGCAGACAGCATCCAGAGGCGATTTGGCTGAACCGAGATCCACATCACAACTGCGCCGATAGCCAAGGCAAAAGGCCAAGGCATGTGCATCCTCACCTTCCATGACGATCTTGCTGTCTAAGATCTTGTGAGGCAAGCACAATAGTTCCAAGTCCTGCTTTACGGCCGTCTCGTTCTCTCCTACAATCTCGCGTACAACACCATTCTGATCTTGCGTTGCGGATTTGAGTAGCCATTTTCTTAACAGCTTAACCTCTTCGGCTGACGCAAGATTTGACCAGAAGAACGTGAAAGTGGGGTGAAGAGGGATGTGTAGCACTGATGACAAGGCTATGGATTCTTCAATGCTTGGCTTCTCAACAAATGGCTCTTCCAGTAGATGCTTCAGTCTTTCCGCAGGAATCTTGATGTCATCTGTGGCCTTTTCAAGACTTCCGCTGAACTTCTCCGTAAGCGCTTTTCGCAGATCTTCAGCCCACCATTCTTCAACGTATGCAGAAGGCGGCAGACTCTTGCTGTTGTACAGGAAATCACCAAAACAAATCAGAATGTCACCCAGAAACAGAATCTTCGCAACGGCATCCTTTATCGTATCGAAAGTTTCCACGGAAACACGGGTGACCGAGCCATCTTTCAACCTGACGATTGGCGGCTCTATAGAGTCGACTGGGACGGCGATCCCGCCTTTCCCAGGAAGTTCGAAGCGAAGTTGAGTGCCGCCTGCTAGAAAGCCCTGCAGTGCAAGCATCGTGGCTGGGTGAATGCCCACCGCGGATAAGCCCGTGTTTCTGGCTCTGCCATACCTCAGGCGGAAGCCGCCGCGCCTAGACGGAAATGAAAAGATCGGACGGCCAGCGATGACGTCATCCATAAAACCTGCAGATTTCTTCTCAGACTTCTTGCGAAACTCCGCAAGCCAGTCCCATCCTTGAATGCCAAGTTTGTCTACAATTGCTAAGACTTTGGCTGATCGCCCGACGATGCCGTCATTCACGACTCTGAGAGCTCCGCCTCGCACGCGGTTCGTCTCCACTCGAGGAAGGTTTCGGAAAGATGAAACCTCAACTGGGTCAGACTCGGGCCCTGTGACTTCGACCGGAAGCCATTGGAGCGCTTTTCTCAGTTCTTCATCTGAAACGTGATATTGGAACCGCGTCACAGACCGCTGATAAACCCGCAACTCTTCAATGAAACGTGATATTTCCTCTTCAGTAGGCTTGTAACGATCAAGCCCCAGCAGCCGGCGAACGAAGTCGCCAACTACCAACGTTAAAGCCTGATCTGTTCCGCCAGCTGAGCGTATGGGCCCCGCGAAATATATGGAAAGGTAACGCGTTCGATCATTATTTGTCTTAATCTTGACTTGGGCAACGCCCTGTAAAGGTGCTGCGGTCAGACCCTCCGTAAGGATAGCAAGCGCTGTCCGTATTGCTTGTTCGGCTGCAGGCTCCGGCTCCATGTGCCCGAATTTTCCGTAGACAATTTCTTCGGCGATTTTGAAGGCCAATTCCTCTCTGGGAAGCTTTGTGCTTAGCTCTCTTATGCTCAGGGCGACGCCCTTTGGTCCTACAAGGCCTTCCACAAGGTCTGCTAGATCTTTTGCTATCTTGCATTCAGGTTTGAGAGACGGGTCCACCCCTTTCTCTCGAGCCTTCTCGCTCAAGCTATACAGCTGGGTGAGTCTGCTTTCTAGTCCTTCCACATATTGTCGATATGTTTCGCTCATTTCACTGTTCAAATTCTCTGCCTTTCTCCCGAAGGTTCTAGTGTTTGTGTTGGTTTATTTCTGTTTTCTGACATGGAAAAATCAAAAACTGACAGTGCAGTGCCGTCTATTCCGTGTGGATTCTACACAAAAACAGTGTGGGCCACTTCTCCTTCAAATGGCCTGTTGCCTTTTGATACGCTTCTTTAGCAATCTTGTCTCGCTTCTCAACACATTCGTTACAGCGCGCATGTCTCAGGTCAGATGAGCCGTCACATATGCCGCAATTAAGTATTAGAACTTCATCGAGACCCCTCAATGTCGTCCAAGCATATTCATGTTCATCAAACTGCGGCTCAAAATCTGGCCAAACATCATAGACCGCATCGTCTCCCAAGACCTTTTTCAAAGCATTGAAATAATTTTCAAAAGCCGTCAAAAGGCTCTTCACGTCCTGCCGTGCTTGATACCTTCAACGATTTCCGAGACTTTCTGGGACACCTCAGTGTTTTCAACAACATTGCCTGTGACAATCATGTCAGCCCCGGCAGACGCTGTAGCCAGTGCCTGTGCTCTAGTTTTTATACCACCGCCAACAACAAGTGGGACATCAATGTAATGTTTGACAGCGCGAATCATTTCCGGAGGAACCGGTCTTTTCACGCCAGAGCCTCCCTCCAAATATATGAAGCGCATGCCCAGATACTGACCTGCCAAAGCGTGAGCAGCTGCAAGCTCAGGTTTGTTGTACGGAACTGGAACTGCCCTGCCGACGACACCTGCGGTGCCACCTTCTCCAACGATTATGTAGCCGAGAGAAAGCGGTTCAAGATGATATTTCTTGACGAGCGGTGCCCCGAGCACTTGGGCGCCGATCAAGAAGTAAGGGTCAACGGAGTTCAGAAGAGACATGAACCATATGGCGTCGGCAAAGCGGCTTATGCCAGTTACGTTGTTTGGGAAAAGGATCACCGGAATCTTCACCGTGTGTTTCACGGCTTTAACCACATCGTCCAAGTGGGCACCTGACACAAATGTTGAACCGCCAATCATTATGGCCGAGGTCCCGCTTACCTTTGCCTTGCCTGCAACTCTAGAAGCTTGTGGAGGCGTCACCTTTTCAGGGTCAATTAGAGTCACATGAATGGAACCTTCAGACTTTATTCCTTCAAGTAGATATTTCTCAACACGACCCACCATAAAGACCAGCCTAGTCATGCACTCTTTATCTCTGTCTGCGCGGATGGCTTTCTGGGACTTCCATAGGTCTTGTCGGTGAACATGCAGTAAACATCAATCTCAGCTTGTGCAGGCTTAATCTGGAACTCTTCCTTCAAGCCGCAACTGCTGCAGCCCACAACAGCCCGGCCTTGTTCACGAAAGATTTCAACCCTGACTGTTTCCTTCCCACACTTTGGACAAGCGAAAAATTTGGGTAAATGCTTCTTGGGGATGCGAACAACCTTTCTCCTTCTTCGCCCCATTCCCAAATCCTTCTGTTCCTTGAGGTTCTCGCAGTTCCATAGTCATGTTTGTCCTTAAATACTTGCCTACAACCATAGAACACTGAGGATGCCCCCGCTTGGAGCTGACGTCTTCCGCTTTGGAACTAGATTGGCAAGAAGTGCAAGCGAGAATAGAACGGTTCATCAAGGACTACGTCAAAAAGTCTGGAGCAAAGGGGATAGTGCTCGGATTGTCAGGCGGCATTGACAGCTGCACAGTCGCAGCACTCTCCGCCCTAGCAATAGGCGGAAAGAAGGTCCTCGGCCTTCAGCTCCCCGAAAAGGAAACCCGTAACGCTACGGACATCAAGCACTCCATCTTCGTTGCGAAGAAGTTTGGGTTCAAAACAGAAACAATAGACATCACGCCTGCCCTGCAAGCTTTTTACAAATCATTTTCCACCTTCGACCCATCAGACAAGGTATGTAAAGGCAACGTCAAGGCGCGTATGCGGATGATTTACATTTACTACTACGCCAACAAACTGAACATGCTGGTCTGCGGAAGCTCAGACAAATCCGAAACGATGATGGGCTATTTCACCAAATGGGGAGACGTCGCGGCTGACATATCGCCCCTAATGGATCTGTACAAGACGCAAGTGCGAAAGCTAGCAAGGCACATAGGAATCTCCAAAGGGATAGTTGCAAAGCCGTCCACGCCAGCCCTGTGGCCTGGGCAACTGGCCGAGAAGGAGCTAGGCATGGAATACGAACAGCTCGACCTAATCCTTTATGGGTTGGAGCATTTTATGAAAACAGAAGAAATAGCAAAACAGTTACACCTCAACAAAGCACTAGCGGACAAAGCCAAACGTAGATGGCTCGCCGCAGAACACAAAAGGCGAATGCTATTAACAGCCAAGATCGAATATCGAACGGTAGGAACAGATTTCAGGCTCCCACGAGACCCATTCTGAACTGTTTAGAGAGGAATGATTCATGAAAAGAGGTTTCAAGATTGCCCTCGCGCAGATAGAGTGCAAGAGAGCAGACAAGACCGAAAACTTGAGAAGAATTGAGCAGACTGTCGTAAAGGCGAGAAAGCAAGGCGCTGAGCTCATAGTTTTCCCTGAACTGTCATTAACTGGCTATGTTGTAAGAGACGAAATATACGAATTGGCAGAGCCCATACCCGGCCCAGCAACCGAAACAGTTGAGAAGATAGCACAAAAGACGAAAACGTACATTGTCTTTGGCATGCCAGAACTGAGCAGAAAAGCACAAGCCACAATCCACAACACAGCTGTTCTCGTAGGTCCGGAAGGCCTTGTTGGGAAATATCAAAAAATGTACCTGCCAACGCACAGCGTTTTCGAAGAGAAAAGATACTTCCGCCCGGGATATCAAGCAGCAGCCCTCGACACGAAACTTGGAAAGATTGGGCTAATCATATGCTACGACATCTTCTTCCCCGAAGTAAGCCGACTAACCCGTTTGGAAGGAGCCCAACTAATAGTCTGCATTTCCGCCTCACCAGCGACCCGCAGGACGTTCTTCGAAACACTGACAGTCGCAAGAGCCATGGAGAACACGGCCTTCCTCGCTTACGTGAACCTAGTTGGGATTGAAGACGGCCTGCAATTCTGGGGAGGAAGCAGACTCATCGGACCCAACGGTAGAATCCTAGCCAAGGCAAGATATGATGAAGAAGACATGGTAATGGGCACGATTGACTATGCTGACATAAGGCCTGTTGAAACGTTTGTTCCGACCCTTCTGGACTTGCGGCCTGAACTGTTCGACAAACTGAAGGAAAATGCAGAGAAACTGTGACCTCGTTATCTGAGCCTTTTAACTGTTTTCTCTATGCGGTCCAACGCTTCCTCCAGCTGTTCATATGCGGCTGCGTAGGAGATTCTAATGTAGCCTTCCCCATGACTTCCGAATGCCGATCCTGGAACCACAATGACACGAGCTTCCTTTGACAGGAAGTCTGCAAAATCTTCCGAAGACATGCCGAAACTCCTTATGTTTGGAAAGGCATAGAAAGCTCCTTTTGGAAGCGAACACCTGAACCCGTCAATCTCGTTAAGTCTTTTGTAAACCAGCATGCGGCGCCTGTCAAATTCCTTGACCATGTCATGAACAAAATTCTGAGGGCCCCTAAGTGCGCCTACCGCAACATACTGCATCAAGCTGTCAACGCAAGCAACAGTGTATTGATGGACAAGCCAAAGCGGTGCCATAAGCTCTTTAGGCCCGTAGACATATCCAGCTCGCAAACCGGTCATTGCATAACTCTTCGAGAAAGAATTCACAAGCAGCGTGCGCTCACGCATACCCGGGAAGGTTGCAATGCAATAGTGTCTGACAGAATCATAGATTATCTTCTCATAGACCTCGTCTGAAATCACGAGCAAGTCACGTTCAACAGCCACCTTTGACAAAGCCGCAACTTCATCATGCGAGAGAGTGGCGCCAGTGGGATTGTTTGGGTAATTCAGTATCATCACACGTGACCTGTCCGTGATGAGTGATGTCACGTCATCAACCGACGGCTTGAACTCGTTCTCCTCCAGCAAGGGAACAGAAACTGGAACCCCGCCAGTCAATAACGCACCTGGCTCGTACAACACGAACCCCGGGTTTGGAATCAGCACCTCATCGCCCGGGTTCACGAACGCCTCCAACGCGAGGAAAATTGCTTCCGTCGCGCCAACAGTAACCAGGATCTCGCTATTCGGGTCATACTTCAGGTTGTAATCACTGCCTGCCTTCCCGACTAGAGCCTCGCGAAGCTCAGGAATGCCATTAGTAGGGGCGTAATGTGTTTTTCCCTCCTGCGCCGCCTGCCAGCCTAGATTCAGAGCCTCTCTGGGTGGGGTAAAATCGGGTTCACCGACGCTTAAATTGATGGCGTCAGGCATTGTTTGGGCTAAATTGAAAAAGCGGCGTATTCCAGAGGGCTTTATCCGTTTAAGGCGTTCTGCAGGCGTGAAGTCTGAAACCACGAAGCATTCCTCACCATCCATTGCTTCATGCAGCATAAAATGCTATCGTTCCCGAAATTATCGACAGGCGCAACAAACCCAACAGGCTTAAAAGCAGAGCCTGTATACGAAAGTGTATCCAATACGCAGAACGCACAGGTGCAGAAGAATGAAGCTGAAAGAGGGCATACAAGCGTGGCTAATTGGCTCCCTAAGTGACCCCATTGTCAAAATCCTCGCCAAAAACAGTCACCTGACGACAACGCAGCTCGAAACACTCCTCATTGACATTTTATCCGAAAATGCTGCAGGAAAACCGCTAAAATACGACGACAAAGCCAAATTGCGGCTAACAAAGGCAAAAATAAGCCGCGGAGCGTTTAACAGGACACTAAGACAGTCCAAAGAAAACGTAATAAAATCCATCTACACAGTGCTGCTCTTAGGCTACTTAGGAATCTTCGAAAGCACAACTTTGGACCCATACCTTGAGGTGGCGAACAAACTGAAGGAATACTTAGACGCATACAAAGACACGTCAGACCAAGTAAGCGACCCACGTGAACGCTTAAAAGTCATAGAAATGATCAGAGAAGAGCTTGAAACAAGCCTAAAACAGCTCTCAAATCCATCAGAAGGTATAACGTGACGTCACAAATCACACCCAAAAACACTGTCAAACAACGGCGCAAAGAAGGCCACACGAGTCACGGCGCGCTCAAGGGTGCAATTCCAGAAAGGAGCGCAAAATGGGGCTCATTTCTTGTGGCAAGATGGAGCAGATGAGAAGGGTGCAGAAGTACATAAACTGTGACGTGTGACGTCATCGACCCACCAATCTACGTCAAACACCATAATCTTTAAATGCAGAATGGTAGAAGTGTGATGTGTGACGCAACGTGACTGAATCACGCATAATCACACATGTATCACACGGTGTAGTGCATGCCTGACCCATTGCTTCTTCTCACAAGTGTCTTGCTCGTGGTGACCCTAGGCGCGGCGGTCGAGTACTACAGGCAACTCCGTAAAGCCCAAAGGGAGTATGAGAAAGCGAGGGGCGCTGTTGAAGATGTTGTTTTAAGTTTCAACAGGCAACTCAAGCGTGAGACTGAGAAGGTTGAGCTTATTGCATACAAGCTGGAGTCAAACTCGTCGAAGAGCGGCAGGGCTCTGAGCAAGAGCGAAGGGGTTGAAAAGCAGTTAGCCGATTTAGAGCCCAAGATCGCTGCAATGTTGCAAGACAAGGAGAAGCTGCTGGTGAGGCTTGAGGAGGTCGACAAGAAGGTGGCTGATGCTATTGCATCGCAAGGGGCGTTGACCGCCAAGATCTCAAGCATGGAGGAGCAAGTACGGCAAGTCCCTATGGTAACTGAATTGAACGTCGGCGCAGTCATTCCGATAAAAAGGGAGAAGGCGTTGGCTCAATTGACAGAAACGGAGTTATCCGCACTGGAGTTTCTTGCTCAGGAAGGCCCAAAGACGGCGCCAGAGATCAAGGACAAGATCAGACTCAGCCGAGAACATACGGCGAGATTGATGAAGAAACTTTACGAGGAAGGCTATCTGGAGAGGGACACGGGCAAGATTCCGTTCAAATACAGTGTAAAGAAGGAAATGGAGAAATTGTTGAAGAAGACAGAGGACCAAACTGCGTGACTCATTGCAGAGAAACTGACTTTTGAGCGCTCAGCTGTTTGAGGCGCTTGTCCAAGTCTGAGAGCTTCCCTGATTCTTGCAGACCATAATCTGCTTTCCCCCTCGTTTCCAAGTATTCTGGGTAGTGTGCGACCTTTATTGGCACGGCAAACCTGATTTTTGGCTCAGATATTAGCAGAGCTTCGCCAACGTCGAGCATCTTTATCTCTGTGTCACTGTACTCCAGATAGGGCGTGTTTTCTGTTAGGTACGCTCTGTCCTTACGAAGCTCGGTTTTCATGATGACTTTCGTCCACAGTTCTGCGAAAACGTCAAAGTTTATCCTTGAGGGTCTCGGTGTTACGGCGTTGAGCCCAACGCGGTATTTGCGATATGTTAGAGCGATGTCGGAGAATATTGTTCTCGGTTTATTAGGGTCAAGAAATTCATGCGCCTCCTCTAGGGTCATTAGGAGGGTGGGGAGTTTCTGCAACTCTTCCTAGTTTTCTTCCCACAAGCGCTTGTAGTGTTCAGCTACGGTGGATGCTACGAGGCAGACAATCCTGTTTTGGTCATCAGAACGAAGACCAGAAATGTCGATTAAGCATGTTATCCCTTGGCAGACGTTTTGCGTAATGCTGTCGACAAAGGTATAGTCAGAAGCAGGGAAAAGGTCGTGCGGTAATGAAGACAATTTTTGCATGAGAGCCTCGACGACAGACTTGTGTGCTCGCACTGCCACGTTTCCCTCAGTTCTGAAGGTTTCCAACGAGCTTTCTATCCATTGCTTGCCAAGCTTTCTGTACAGTGCCCAAGCAAGCCTTCTTTGAGGGGGTTGAGTGTCTGCGAAAAGAGTTCCAAGCTTCTCGGGGGTTATCGTGTGCAGGCCCACGGCCATTTTTTATCCTTGGCTGAGTAGTATCTGACCTTGCTGTGAAACAGGGCGTGATCCTTCAAGCCCTTTTGCGGCTTTATTCCTTTTCCATCTAGTAGTTGTCCGGCAAAATCGAAGATGATGGCGACAGTCTCAGGGCTTCGATCTATTATTTGGGCGTTCAATATCAGTTCAGTGTTCGTTTTTCCCGAGCCTGTCATGCCAAACATGTCCATCATGAGCGGTATGGCTTCAATACTTATGCCGGCAGATCCCAGCAGTTGCTCTCCAGAGCGGAGGCGCCCCAACTCAAGTGCCCCTGAGAGTTTGAGGACCGAGCAGTCTTCTTCGCTGGCGGTGTACACTTTATCTCTGTAGTCCGGGTTGAAGGTTGGAGAACGTGCCTTGGCGGCTCTTTTCTCCAAGAACAGTATGGCATCGACGCTTCTGTAGGCTGAGTATGGACCGTATGCTTCTCTCCCTTCTGCTTCCCGCAGCTGTTCGATGGTGTCAAGGGTAGAGCTACTCTCGGCGTTCACAACTCTCGCGTAGAAGCTTCTTTCATCTGAGTCTATGCGGACAATTTGCCCAAAAGAAAGGTTGACTTCCTTATTGAGAAAGAACGCCACTGAATCTCCTTTCGTTCCACACACAAACCCTATTGATTCAGACATATTCGCCGACCATCTCCCGTTTGAAGGGGTATTTCACGCCGTGCAGTTCATCTGCAAAGCTGGACGAGAGTTCCTCCTCCCGCAGCATACCCATTATTCCAGCATCTACTAGTGTTTTTTCCACCTGGTCAAGGTACTGAAGTAATTTGGCGTCGGCTGGTGCGGAGAAATCATGAGCAAGCCACAAAGGGATCGGGTATCCTAGGCACCTGGGATCTTCCGCCACTGAGGTCAAAGGAGCAAGCAACTCGCCTATTTGCCGGTTTGTCAGGTACTCCATAATGTCACAACGGAAAACGCGTGAGCTTCCTTCACACAATTTGGCGAGTGAGATATCCCCGTACAGACTCACATCCTTGTCAGCTTCTCTAATCGGGTGATAAACCCAGATACCGTGAGGAGAGAGCATACTCGTAGTAGCTATGAAGTCCTTTCCTTTTTCATCATGAAGTGACGGCGAATTCTTACTGATAGCCAAGAGGTTGACTCCGTCTTGTTCGCATCTCTCGTAGAGCGAGACGCGGAACTTCCTCTCTCCGCCGAAATATCCGCCCCCATCGAGCAGAAGGTAGTTACTACGAGGAGAAGTATGCTCGTAGTAAAGGGGACTGCTCTTGTCTTGAAGAAGACCTAACGCCATTTGGCTTTCCATCTCAATTCTCACATCTGTAAGGAAATTACTACGAGTACGTGCATCCCCAACCACCGTACACAATCTTTCCAGGTACCCCCAGTCAACCTCGCGCTCTTTAACGAAGGCGTAGGCAGCACGCATCTAGACACCCAAATTGTTGGCCCTCTTAAGCGTCCTCGTCGAGCAGTCAACAGCAACGAAAACCCCGCAGAAACTACTGATCTTTTCCAAGGGCTTTATCCTGGATATTTCAGGTTTGATGGATATCGCCGGCTCTTCTCTCACTTCAGCTGCGCCTGGAACCCTGCCTTTGTCTACGTAGAGTTTGAGTTTCTTTTTCATATCGGTGAAGTCTGCTCCTATTTCGTCGCTCATGCGCACGCCACCCTCTCTTCAACTCGGAAAGTAGAAAACCCCTTTAAGACTGCCGCGTGTTTGCTTATTATCTTTTGTTGATTATAGGAAGCCAGTCCGTGTTTAGTGGCGCTCAGCAATTCTTTCTACGGCATATGCTGTTTGAGCATGGCTTGAGGCACGTTTGGAGCCAACCTGTATTTTAGGCTGTTAGAGGCTCCTGTCTTGAGTAGGTTCCCTCTGTTCACCATTCTAGCCAAATAGGTTGCCGCGGTGCTGAGACTGAGAGGTTCCTTAAACTCCTGCTCGTAAACCGCTTGGACTTCTCGCGAAGAGAACCAAACCAGCGGGAAATGCTTCTGGACACTCATGCGAACCTTGTCGTATTTGGAGAGCCCGCTCTTTGCCTCTTCATGGTTAGCCGCTGCACTGCTGCCTTCAGGCGGTGCTCCCCCCAAAAGTTCCACTAAATCCAAGAGGCGCAAAGCCTTCTCACGCGTTATCTGCCCTTCGAAGGCCACAGTATATCGATTGCCTTCACTATCGAACAGTTCAATGCGCATTCTTCTCGCAGGCATTAACGGTGTACACCTTCAGCAGGTGCTTCACAAGTTTACAGTTCACACGTTATAGGCGTTATGGTTAACATGAAAAAGCAGAGAGGCCCCACAGTAGTCCAATTACCTGAACGGACCGACTGCGCTGCCTATTTCGCCGCCACAGTGTTCACACGTCCTGAAAAAGCGAGAAGAGGAAAGGAGAAGCTCCAGGCGCGAAGTTGCAGTGGAAGCGTAGGGGTGCCATATTCACAGAAAAGAAACAAGAAACAGTCAATACTGCCGAAAACAAGGTCAAAAAAGAACCACACATGAGTCAACTTCACAAGGCATTCGCAAAAAGTGAAGTGAATAGACATCTCGAACTGGCCTGCTGCACTAGAAACTCGGGAAAGTGGTTCAATAGCTCCGCATGGCTGTTGGGCATTCAATGCTGCGCTGTGGAACTGTGTCGTAATTTGCATATAACAAGGAGACCACACCCCTCGATTTCTATTGGAGACGCTTGGTCAACGAGCTATAGAAGAATGTCTGTTGGAAAAGTTTTTGAAACTGTCTAAAAACTTTAATGATAATGATTATAATCAATTTTGTGTACTTACCCATTAGAGTATATTTCTCTAAGTAAAGAAGTCAACATTTCATTTTACAAATAGGTAGAGATTTCCACTGGAAACTCTGGGGTCTGTCTGTCATGGACTTTGGGGTTGTGGTGTAGCTTGTTAAGTTCTTTTAGGATTCTAGTGTCTCACATTTAGTTTTCTATACGGCAGAGCTTATGTTTCCACATGAAAGAGAGGCGTTACCTCTGTAACTGAGCGGGGAGTAACAATGGGGGGTCATAACATACTTGACGATGTGTTCGATAGGTTCGTGAGTAACGCGAGGGTGTTCAAGGACAGAGAGGTTCTGAGGCATGATTACCTGCCGGACAGGTTGCCTCACCGAGAGGAACAGATCAGGCTGCTGGGAGAGACAGTCACCCCTGCATTGAAAGGTGCCAGAAGCTCTAACATATTCATCTATGGAAAAACCGGAACCGGAAAGACGGCTGTCACAAAGTATGTTTTGAGTCACCTTGAAGTTAAAGCCAAACAGCTTAACGCGCCCGTAAGGTTTTGCTACGTAAACTGCCAGATGGCAGCGTCAGAATATCGTGTTTTTGCGAGCTTGTGCCAAAGTGTAGGCATGGCGGTTCCGTTCACAGGCCTCTCGGTCGGTGAAGTTTTTGACAGGCTTCGGACAGGTTTGGACGCTGCCCAAATAATATTTATCGTTGTTCTGGACGAAGTTGATTCTCTCATAAAGACACGCGGCGACGGTCTTCTCTACGAACTGACAAGGATAAACGAGACCCTATCAAAGAGCAAGGTTGCCCTCATCGGCATCTCAAACGACCTGCGGCTCAAAGAGTTTCTTGACCCCCGCGTTTTCAGCTCGCTCAGTGAAGAAGAAATCGTTTTCAGGCCCTATGACGCTAGTGAACTGAAGAGCATTTTGCTTGAACGTGCAAAGTCAGCGTTTTGCGACAATGCCCTGTCCGATTGTGCATTAAGCCTTTGCGCTGCTCTGGCTGCTGCCGAGCACGGAGATGCACGAAGGGCATTGGATCTGCTGCGCGTGGCGGGTGAGGTTGCCGAGCGGAAGGGCGCGGCCATCGTGGTGGAAGAGCATGTGCGAGACGCGGAGAAAAACATTGAACATAACCGCGTTATTGAGGCTCTCCAAAACCTGACCTTACACTCGAAACTTGTCGTCTTGAGCGTTTACCACCTGAACAGGACAAATGTCTATAGTGCCATCACAGGTGAGATTTTCGACGTTTACAATGAACTGTGCAGCGAGTTGGGGGTCACACCCTTGACGCAGCGCCGCCTGAGTACTTTGGTGAATGAGCTTGATTCGATGGGTTTGTTGAATGCGAAGGTCGTGAGCATGGGAAGGTATGGACGGACAAAAAAGATCATGTTGGAGCTGTCCCGCACTCTTGTTCGAGACGTCTTCGGCGGCGATGCACGGCTTGGGCGCTTGGTCGACTATGAGCCCAAATGTCTGCGAAAACACGCAAGCTGAAGATGATGCCAAAAAGCAGCTGGCAGCAAATAGCCTCAGAATGAACTGTACTTAGCAGGCCTAGCTGAACGGAACGACCGTAACTTCTAGCGTTTCAAGATTCACAACTGGAACTTTCCCAGGAGTCGGCATAAACCCGTTTCTGCGCATATACTCAGTCTGCTCTTGCCAGCATCCGGAGTTTACAGTCAACACGCCGCGGTAGTTGCCGTACTCTAATGCGTGCACATGACCGGCGTGGAAAATGTCTGGGACACGCTCTATCACAAGCGAGTCTTTGTTCTCAGGTGACAATGGAGTCTTCCCGCCGTACAGTGGTGCTAGATGCCGACCCTGTAATAGCAGCCTCATTGCCTTTTCAGGGTGGCCGTAGGCCATGCCAGGAACTGTTGAGATGATGTCATCTAAGCTGCGGCCGTGAAACATTAGCACTTCAACGCCGTGAAGGCTGAGGAAGCAGGGGTCTCCAAGGGAATGGATCTTCCTTGACTCCTGTAACGTTTCGAGGAAGACGCCCGATATTGGTGGTTGAGGAAGGGCCTTTCGTGGGGCATCGTGGTTTCCTGGAGTGATTACAACCTCTACATAATCAGGTATCTGTTCAAGATATCTTGCTGCCAGTCTGTACTGCTTGTAGACATCCTTAACGGCCAACTCCTTCACTTGGTTAGGATACACTCCTATTCCGTCAACTATGTCACCGGCTATGAGAACGTATTTCACCCTGCTTGCTATTTCTCTCAGCTCTTCATTCCCGTATTTGCCGTTAAGCCAGAGTATGAAACGGTTAAACGCCTCGCGCGTGAACTTCGTGCTGCCGACATGCATATCTGAAGTGAGCACAGCATAAACTGGCTCGGAGGCCTTGTGCTGAGTTCTCTGGGCAACATCAGGCAGAATGACGTCTTCCGCTATCAGGAGGCTGGTTCTCGTTTTCACAACGCTCAAACATATAACTTGGTCAGGCAGTAGTGAGCGTGCCTTCTTCTGGACCTCTTGAGGAGCGTTCTGCGGGACAAGAACCGTTGCCGCTGCATACAGGTCTTCAACCGTCAAGATTGTCCTTTGCTTTGACTCCCTCTTCTCTGTTACCATACCGATTATTTTAAGCCTCGTGTTTGCAGGGGCCCTAAACGCGTCAATTATCGACGCTGCACTTTTCACATCGATTCTTTGCCTCAACAATTTCTCCAGACGCTTGTACCTGTCTCGGAAGTATTCTAAGAAGCCCTCCACCGTCCCCTTTGAATCCAGCTTGGCGCCGGGATCCTCGATTATGTTGATCCTTGCCTCGACTTCCTTCGAGTACGGACGGAAGAGCTTCTTTGCTTCAGTTATCATCGGCTGTGGTTCGGTCAATTTTTGAGTGTGTTCCTCGCATGGTTGGATGATGATATCTTTCGATTGCTCTGGTCCTTTCAGGAGCTGCTCAAGAAACCTTCTGTCTATAAACATTGGTTTGTCAGGCAGATCAGCCATCACTCTTATCGCTTTGTTCATGATTTCCGTTGGATCTTCTGTTGCGGCTACCATGCTCAAGAATTCGAAGGCTTCTTTGTCGAGTTGATATCCTGACGCGATTGTCAGTTCCACGGCTTTTTGCAGTTTTTCGTTTTCACTCATGCCTTGACTTCTCCGGTCCTGTTTCCTAGGAAGTATTGTGTGGTTTTGTGCTGTGTTTCCCACGGACATTGTTTGATCCTGTAGGCGGAGAGCTGCTGTTGCAGCCGCAGTCGCCACATCGATTCCGCGACGCTGAAGTGCGAGCCCTAGGATCTCCGCTTAAGCCTATACCTGCCAAGACGGTTTGAATCTTTCCCCCCTCTCCCAGCTGGCTCTGTGCCGATTATAGTTTGTGTTTCAATCCTAACACTTACGTCCAAGTTTATATATCGGTTTTTTGTTTAGACGTGTTAATATTCTGGTTCTGAATATCATCTTGTTGCATGGTGGTTTGAGTGAGCGAGGTTCGCAAGGTACAGCGCACTGCAAGCGGAACGTTCTTTGTAAGTCTGCCTAAAGCATGGGGTCAGCAGTACGGTTTAGAGCGCGGGGCTGTCGTGGCCATCAGCGTGACTGATGACGGTAAGCTTCTGATAGACCCGAAGTATAATGTTGAACCCTCCCCACGAGCAATCACTTTGAAGCCGAGCGCTTATCTAGGCCGCGAAATTATGGGCAAGTACTTGCTGGGTTTTGACATTATCCGTGTTGAGTCAAAGGACCACCTTAGTCCTGAAGTGCGAGAGGTTATAAAGAAGACTGTCAGCGGTTTGGTTGGCTTGGAGATCGTGGAAGAGGACTATACCGGAATTGTCGTGCAGTGCTTGTTAGAGCCCTCAGGTTTTCCGCCAGAAAAGATACTGCGACGGGGCTATGCCATCGCTGCTGGTATGCACCGCGACGTTGTCAATGCTCTGGTAGACGGAGACCTGCGTTTAGCGAAAAACGTCATAGATCGTGACGATGAGGTAAATAGGCTTTACTTCCTTTCGGTTCGAATATTACGCACAATAATTCAGAACCCCGAACTAAGCGAGAAGCTCGGTGTTCGCCAGATTGAGTGCTTGGACTACCGTCTTGCGGCAAGCTTAGTAGAAGCAATAGGCGACGAATGTGTACATGCAGCTCAAAAAATCGGAGAGCTGAACAGTGCAAAACTCGCGATGGACTTGAAAAAGGCGTTTGTCAATTTTCACACTGCGTGCTTTGAGGCGCACGAGAATGCAGTGAAAGCCTTTCTTTCAGGCGACATCGACTTGGCAGAAGAAGTACGAAACATGAGGGAGAAGATTGCAAAGATTTTTGCTGACATCGAGAAGATTGCAAGGGCCCAATCGCTTGATGTGATGCCTCAGATTCTGGCGGTTGCTTCTGCTTTGGGTCAGATTTACGAGCACAGCGTTGACATATCAGACTTAGTCATGCCTAAAAAAGTCTAACTTCAACGTCTAGATTGGCAGCCTATCTACTTTTCGGGGTTCCTTTGCAAGCGAAGCGCGTTCTTCTAGTCTCAACTCGTGGGTGTATTGGACTTCACCGCTTATCTGGCAGTGAGACTCTATTGTTATGTCTTCTCCGTAGACGTTTTCTGCATGCGTCCCACTCTCCAGCACTATTCTCTTTCCATATACACTTTCCACATGTGCGTCTCTGCCAACTATGACCTCTTCCGCCCTCAAGAGTCCGTGGGCCTCGCCTCTTCTTCCTATTTCAATGAATCTTGCAGCAACACCGTCGCCTGTGGCAATTGAACCGCCAACCTCCACACGTTCTTCCGCCGTGACTTTCTGTGCACGAAGTGAACCGCCGACATCAATGTCTTTCGCGACGATCTCACCCCTGACATCGACTTTCCCACCAACATCCAAAGTCCCTGAAAGCATCAGAGATCCGTCAATGTCCACTCTTCCTCCTACGTCCAAGCTGCGTCCTTGCGCTTGGCCTGTTATCTCTACTGTCCCGCCAACGTCGATGTTGCTGAACTCTAGGTCACCTTCGACTTTGAGTGATCCACCGACGTCTATGTCGTTGCCTTTGCTCTCGTTTCTAAGGTGAACGGCGCCGCCGACGTCAATGTTCTCAAATTCCAAGGGTCCTTTGGACTCGAAAGTTCCGCCAACGTCTATGTGGTTGATCTTGCCACCGTTGACTTTGACAGTGCCTCCGACGTCTAGCGTTCTGATGTCAACTTTTGATTCGGCTGAGAGGCTTCCGCCTACGTCAATTTCCTCTGCTGCCACTTCGCCTTTTGCTTCAAGCGTTCCGCCAACGTCTATTTTTTCGGCTTTTATGTTTCCGCCTGCTTTTAGGCTTCCTCCTACGTCAGCTTCGCCGACGGTGAGGTTCTTGCTAATGTATAGGGTGTCATCTACGTCTGCGTCTTTTACAGTCATTTCTCCATAGACTTCCAGACTGCCGTCCTCAACTTCAACGGCATCCTCTACCTGCAGGTTTCCATGGATTACTACTGAGCCTTCGGCTTCGAGGTTTGCGGCCACCAATGTACATTCAAAGGCGTTGTCTCCTTCGCAGTGAACAGTCCCTGAGACTTTCAACGTAGCGGGGGTCCCACGCGCATTAACCACAGTGTGCCTGCCTATTTCCAAGTCTCCATTGACAGCATCTAACGTCACTGTGGTTCTTGACGGGACGGACGTCTTGTTGCTCATTACTTACTCCTCCAACTCTCTGTCTCTCCGTGGTGTTATAAGAGATACTCACATTTGGTGACTAGTAACGCTTTACTGAAGTGTCAACGCTCTTCTAAGCAGCCCCTCGGCAACTGTTGTAGCTCTTTCTAGATTCGCCTTTTCGCTCAGTTTCCTCGGGCTTTCCACGCTGATCTGCACTGGCATCGTGGTCACCACTTTTGGAGCTCTTAATGTGAAGACATTTCTGATGATGCTGGAAAGTCCTGTTCTAGGTGCGTTCTTCCCTCTTTCTTCCTGTTTCAAACTCAATCCATTTCTGATTTGACGTGCCATTTCTTACCACCTCATTCTTTTGATGAGAATGATTGGGTCTTGGATCCCTTAAAAGGCGACGCACATGAAGAGAACACGTTTTGCAGTCACAAGTTGTGACTGCCTTCTATTCTTCTAAGGCGGCAAAGAACTTGCGCATGCGCTTGAACGTTTCAAGATATTCCAGTCCCCATTTTGTGGCTCTGTACTTCTTTGAGTCTCCAAGTGCTACTTCGTTGATGAAGCCGTGTGAGACCAAAAAACTGAGTTCCTTCTTTGCTCGGTCTACTGGCATGTTGGCACCATATGAGACTCTTGTCAGCGAACATAGGCCTTTTCTGGCAACTATCTCTATTATGTCGGCATAGATGTCGTACTTTGTTCTTCTTCGTTCACTAGACAAGATGGGCTTTCTCCAGAGTAGATTATTATTGAATGCTGATGCTTAAGCTTAATCGTGGCGGAAAATGACCTCCAATTGTCAGTTTCAAGTACAATGCCTTTGCATTTCTTTCTCGTTCGGATAAAGCTAAAAGCCACAATTCCAGAAACTGTAAACAGTGCCGGGGTGGCGGAGTGGTTATCGCGCTGGCCTCGAGATCGTGCTCTGAAAAGCAAGAGGGCCTAGAAATAGAAGAGGACAAGTAAGCCAGTGGGCCTTCGGGCTCGCAGGGGTTCGAGTCCCTTCCCCGGCGCCATTTGTTCTCCTGAGGTCCACTATGCCAGCAAATTCCAAAGTCAGCACGGAAGAATGGCAAGTTGCCATGTTGGTTATCTTTTTATTGTTGCCAGTGCTCGCATCTGGTTCCTCTTTTCAGGCACCGACACGATTTTCATCTGTATGCTGTTCAGAAAGCCCTCCGCTGCCCTTCTTGCTTCCCTTCGAGTTTGATAGGCTCCTTTGAGTTCAATCCATGGCAGGGTTTCGTCAACTTTGATCCATACCGCGTACAAGTCTTTCACCACTCCATTGGTGATGGAAGCAATTGACTGTGAATAATTAAAACAGTTATGAATTCTGGATAATGATTCAGGTTAAGCTTGTGCTTTGGAAACTTATTTAAACCGTGCCGCGACACCCATTACGGTTCGGAAGCAAGCAAGGCAACCGTGCTTAAGGCTTGCTCTGGGACTCTGTTGAAGGGGTGCCTATGAATGGGCAGAGAAAAGGAAGACTTTGAAGACGTGCAAGACGAAGGAAGGCAACACGCTGCTACGCGTTTACGGAAGTGCCATGCCAACGAAGTTCATAATGCGAAAACACCACAAGCCTTCAGCCCGCAGGTTGTACATGCTTGCTGCCTGTTCTAGATCCTGTTTTACGGAGGCTGCTGAATGGTGACTTACGCTGCGAGTTCGAAGGTTTTCTTTAGAGCGTTCAAGGAGACTCTTGTTGGTCATTTGGCTGGCGTCAGTGGAATGCTGGCGGGTTTCGTAATTGTTTGGCAGCTTGACCTGTTTCATCAGTCTGCATGGGCTGTTGCTGTTTACCCCACCGTTCTGACTGCCATGAGTGTGATAAGTGGCTTGTTCAGTGGACGTTTGAACACTGCACTGCACATCGGCACAGTTTACCCTAGGTTCTCAGGGAACATTGGAACTTTCTATAACCTGTTTCAACCTGTACTCGCTACGACCTTGACTACCAGCGTTATGATGAGCGTTTTTTCCATGCTTTTTGGCAGTCTGTTCTGGGGGTTGGCATTTGCGAATTTTGCCGAGATTCTGATTATCGTTGTGGCAACCATGAGTCTAGGGCTAATCGTTTATCCCTTTGTCTTAGCCATAACTTTCACCGTCTTCAAGAAAGGCTTGGACTTAGACAGTGTAGCGTGCCCAATAATAACTGCGATTGCGGACCTCCTGGTAACAATCTGTTACGTGCTGAGCCTGATCTTGTTCTTTAACCTAGGTATCTCGGGAAGATACCTTGTTTCTTTCTTTGCAATTCTGCCGGCAATCCTAGTCCTTTTCACATTGCCCAGAAACGTCCACAAAAAGGAATTCACGAAACCCATTGTTGAATCCCTCTTAGCATTGACCCTCATGGCGTTCATCACCAACATCACAGGGTCTGTTTTGCAGAGAATAGGCGCTGCTGCAAATGGCCGGAAAGAAGTCCTGATAGCTTATCCTGCTATGATCGAAGTGGTGGGAGACGTGGGCTTGGTTGTCAGCTCCACGGCCACGACGAGGCTCGCGCTTGGACTGCTTAAACCATCATTCTCAGCCATAAGAAAGCATGTTGCGCCGACTTGGGGTGCATGGATGGCTTCAGCGTCAATGTTCATCTACTTTTCTGCGTTGTCACTGATGCTAACGGGTGCTTTTTCGTTATGCACATTCTCGATTTTCGCTTGCATGATGCTAGTGTCAAATGTGATCGCTATCCTTGCGATTGTTCTGATTTCCTATGCTCTTGCGATCCTGACTTTTCATAAAGGCTTAGATGCTGATCATTTCGTGATTCCAGTCGAAAGTTCGCTTGCCGGCGTCATAACGTCAATTGCCCTGCTTGCGGCTTTGTTGTTGATAGGCTGATTTGGGATAGCATTAAAATATTCCCTGCGTTCTATTGTTCCAGACGGAGCGAACCTAAGCAATATGCCCCGCTAGAAAAGGTGAAGTACAAGCCCATACCTGTCAGAGAACTATTTCTGGAAATGAAGAACCTTTCCGAGTTAATGATTGACCTAGCCTATTCAGCTGCGTTGTTCAATGACAGAGAATTGGCTGAGGACGTTTTGGAACTTGAGAACCGCGTTGACACCCTGGGTTACCAGCTGGAAATGACAATAATGGTCGCGGCAAGAGACGCTCAAGACGCGGAGGCGCTTACGGGAGTATCCACAGTGGCTTCTGCGGCGGACAAAATTTCAGATGCGGCAGCGGACATAGCTGTAATCGTGACGCGGGGCATCGGCGTGCACCCGATTGTAACCAAGGTTTTCGAGAGGGTTGAAGAACGTCTGATGCAAGCTAAGGTGGATGAAGTTTCAAAAATAGTTGGGAAACGCGTGTCGGACTTGGACCTAGCAGCGAAAATGGGCGTCAACATAATTGCCATTCGCCGGGGCAAGGATTGGATAATAGACCCGAAGAAGACTGCAGAAATACAGGCAGGTGACGTGCTGATCACTCGCGGCACAGCTTGGGGGACTGAAGAGTTCAAGGAGCTTGTTGAAGGAAAACCTTCGGAACCGAAGAGCGGGAGGCCAGAACACGTTAATGAGAAACAGTTTGAGGAGATTGTTGAAAGCTTCGTTGAGCTTAAAGATACTTCTGAGTTGATGATCGACTTAAGTTACTCCTCTCTACTGATGAACAGCAAGGAGTTGGCTGATGAAGTGCAAAGGCTTGAGGAGTACGTTGACAAGTTGCACACGGATTTTGAGCTGCTGGTTTTGAAGAGCGAGTTCAAGAAGGAAGAGGCGAAAGGTCTTCTCGGACTGATACGACTGGGCGTTGCAACCGAAAAAATAGCGGATGCAGCGGCGCAGATATCTGAGGTTGTTTTGAGAGGGATAGAGCCACATCCTGTGCTGAAGCTCACGATAGAGCAGGCTGAAGAAACGGTCACCTACGCGCAGGTAGCTCAGAATTCTTCCTTGGTGAACAAGACGCTGCGGGAAGCTCGAATCCCTGAGGAAACTGGCATGTGGGCACTTGCCATAAAACGCGGAGACAAATGTGTGAGACCCAAGCCTGAATCCAAGATTGAGGCAGGCGATGTCATAATTGCCTCGGGCTATGCTGAGGGTGAAGAGAGTCTCAAAAGATTGGCTTCTCCATAGTTCGCTGGTCAACAAGTACTTGGGATGCTTATTTTGGGTTCATTAATACTATAAACTCAGACTCGATTCTATGATGACAGAAGGTTATTCATCATAAGAAAGAAGGAGCCTGTCGGGGAAAATCGAAGCTTCACCTGTCCAAACCCCTCATGCAGCAGAGTTTTTGACAACCCATAAAAGCTGAGAATCATAACGCAAAGAAGACTGAATGTCATGAGCCTTGCCCTTACTGCTTAACTGACATTACAGTTGTGACTACCTCTGAATCCGCTGAAGACAGACCGGAATTAGAGGTGAGCAAAGTGAAAAGTGAGCCACCGATCATCCAGCATGCTGAAAGAAAGTTGACTGAGCGTCCTGCGAAAGTGAAGTGGACGCACCAATTTGGATATTTGAGCAAGTGTAACTCAAAGGAGAAAATACCTGAAGAATGCATGATGTGTGAAAACATGGTGCAGTGCATGCTCAAAACCATAGCTGGCCAAGTTGGTTACCGATGATACGCACATGCCCTTTTAAGTTGCTCAGATTTTGTGAGAATGGACAGGAGACAGTATAGCTGTCTGCGACCTTGCAGAAAAGAGCCCCTGGTGTCATTACGTCAACCACTCGTCAGACTGGGGAATTGGACGCCGAGATAGTGACAGCCATCGCAACTGGTTTTCTGAGACGAATCGGAAACAAGGGCAGCCTGAAAGCCAAACGAATGTCGCTGGGAGAGAGCACCTATACTGTTGAGGTTGAACTGAGGAAGCTTATGGCAATCGTCAGATTGACGCCAAGACGCATGAGATCAGATCTTGTCAGATACAACCCATTGGCGAAGAGCCTTCTGCGTCGTTTTCCCCAAAAATCATCATAATGAGGTTCGGAGTTTCTGCGGTCGTCTACGTTGGATTGTATTTTGCGTTTAAAATGTTCGGACTGTAAGGCTTACTGTTGGTCTTCTACGTAAAATATGAATAGAAATAACTTGGGTGAATGAAATTTCTAGAAAGGCTGTTAAGCTTCAGTCTTCTTTTTCTTTTCGGGTTTCTTCTCTTCCTTAGGCTCCTCTGCTGGTTTGGCTTCTTCTTCAACTGTTGTTTTCTTTTCGATCTCTGTTGTGATTTCTTCTATCGGCTTTGGCGGTGGGGTCGTGGCCATTGTCCAGCCTATCCATGCGCCTATGCCCATTATGGCGACGAAGGCTATGAAAACGGGCACTGCTATTACCCAGAATCGAACATCAGCCTCTTTGCTTGCCCATCCCGAGTTTACCATCCAAGCAGGGTAGAATAGCGTTACAACGTAGAGCACTGCAATTACTGCGCACAGGAGGAATATTATTCCGCCGATTGATTGATCTTTGCTAACCATTTTTGTACATCACCACATGTAAGCCATGTTTACATCTTTACACCTTTTAAGTTTTACCGTGCTTTTTCGGATTTTCCCCGCTAGATTGTCCCTGCTTCCCAAGTTGCCAGATACTTCTTCTGTTCCCCTGTCAGCTTGTCAATGTTCACATTCATGGCCTTGAGTTTCAGCTTCGCGACGGTTTCGTCTATCTCTTTCGGCACTAGGTAAACCTTCGGCGGCATTTTCTTGTTTTTTGCCAGATTCTCAGTGCAGAGGGCTTGGTTTGCGAATGACATGTCCATAACTTCCGAAGGGTGTCCTTCTGCTGATGCCAAGTTTACAAGTCTTCCGCCCGCTAGCAAGTAGAGTCTTCTGCCGTCTTTGAGCGTGTACTCTTCAAGGTTCTGTCTGATCGTCCTTTTTGACTTGGCGAGTTCTTCAAGGTCTTTGATGTTTATTTCTACGTTGAAGTGTCCGCTGTTGGCTAGGATTGTGCCGTCTTTCATTTTCTGCATGTGTTCTTTTCTTATGACGCTTGTGTCGCCCGTGGTAGTCACAAATATGTCGCCCACTGTTGCGGCTTCGGCTATTGGCATCACTCGGAAACCGTTCATTGTGGCTTCAAGGGCCCTGAGCGGGTTTATTTCGGTGACTATCACGTTTGCTCCCATCCCTTGGGCTCTCATGGCTATTCCTTTTCCGCACCATCCGTAGCCGCAGACCACGAAG
>PEWI01000223.1:0-287 GCA_002779555.1 Candidatus Bathyarchaeota archaeon CG07_land_8_20_14_0_80_47_9
AGCCGACGCCTCTAAAAAGAAGAAAGAAAAGACAAACTGCGTGACTCTTCTAAAATACGCCGATCTTTCAAAGAATCTCAAAGCATCTGAAGACATAAAAAAGGGTGACAAGCTGGGCGTAACGATCGAAACTCTATAGAACATCAAGACAATTTGATACTTTTCAGAAGATGCTCTTCTTCTTCTTTTTTTGTCGGTCTTGCGTTAATTAATCATTTGATTAAATAACCTCAATTTCGAGTTGTTTTGACCATAGAGTCCTAGATTCCTAGACTAACAGAAAAAAG
>PEWI01000223.1:308-2726 GCA_002779555.1 Candidatus Bathyarchaeota archaeon CG07_land_8_20_14_0_80_47_9
CAAACCCAATTCATAGAACGGTTGAAAGTTAGAAAAAAGGTGTTAGTTGAATTTAGCTATTCGTGGATTCCATTCTCTAGTTTCGTTTCTGAAGTATTTGGTTAACAGCGCGCGCGCTCTATTTAGTTTCATTGGACTCTTCACTGGTTCGCTGCTTAAGAAGACCACAAAGTAAGAATGTGCAGTCCGATTTGATAATTAGGTCTCAGTGGCACCTGCAAGTTGGTTGGGGTAAAGTTTTATCCCAAACCCAAATCTTAAATATTTTTCTTTTGCGTTATTGTTGGAGGTCTGTTGATGGAAGAATTATGGTTAATAATTGCCATTGCTGTTGGAATTATTTCAATTGCTATCGCTATTGCTTTCCTAACAAGGAAGAAGAAACAAGCAATTCAGGATGATGCTCTTTTGACTCTTGGAATCACGCTTGTGGTTCTTGGCATTATATTCGGTGACGACCGTTTAGTGGGGTACTCATTTATTGGAGTTGGAGTATTGCTGTCGATTATTAGCGCAGTTAGAGGGTTAAGGAAGAAATGAATTCAGCTAATTTGGGTTTGGGGGCGCAATCTGATCCGTCAACGTTTAGAAGCTATCTGTTCTTCTGGTCTGGTCAGCTAGTTTCACTGCTGGGCTCATCAATCGCACAGTTTGTGATAATCTGGTGGATAACCGTAGAAACTGGGAGCGCCATGTACCTGTCACTCGCTTCTTTCCTAGGCCTCGCACCCATGGTACTCCTATCTCCCTTCACAGGTGTGCTCGCTGACCGATGGAACCGCAAGGCCCTAATCTTCACTGCTGACTTACTCCAAGCCTTAGCCACCGTAGCCCTCATCCTATTGTTTGCAGTAGGCAACATTCAAATCTGGCAGATCTTAGCGATACTAACCCTGAGAGGCATACTACAAGCCTTCCACAGCCCAACCGTCTCAGCCATCATTCCATCAATGGTTAGCAGAGACAAACTAAGCCGCATAAACGGCTTAAACTATCTTCTCTCTGGCGCAGTCGCCCTTATCGGACCAGTTATTGCAGCTGTGCTGCTGGGATTCTGGGAAATCGGACAAATCCTCTGGATAGACGCCCTCACCTTCCTCGTAGCACTAGTGCCCCTCCTAATAATCACAATACCCTCAGTGAGAAAGAAACAAGAACAATCCTCCTTCAAAACCGAACTCGTCCAAGGCCTAACCTTCATAAAAAAAGCTAGAGGGCTCCTATCCCTGCTAATCTTGGCAGCCGCACTAAACTTCTTGCTAACACCTCTATCCACTCTGCTACCCTACTACGTAAAATTCGACCACCTCGGAGAAGCCACAGACCTAGCCTTCGTCACGGTATTTCTCCAAGGAGGCATACTCGCAGGAGGCCTGCTGATGTCAATAACAAAAGGCTTCAAAAACAAAATGACCGCAATCGTGATCTCCATATACGTCATATTCGCAGGCTACGGCCTAATAGCCCTCACGCCCACAGGCCTATTTTGGTTCATGGCCACAAGCGCACTAATCTTGGCCATCTGTCTCCCAATAGCCAATGTTTCGACCCAAACAATAATCCAAACAGCTGTCCCTCTGGAAATGCAGGGCAGAGTAGGCTCAGTTGCAACCGCACTGGCCTCAGCTGCACAACCATTCGGCATGATCCTCTCAGGAGTCATCGTAGAATTGACAAAAACCGCCAACCTCTTCCTAGCCTGCACCATAACGGGCATATTGATACTAACAATCTCATGGTTCTTCACAGATATCAGACACGTAGAACTATTGGGTCAAGAAGAACCAAAGTCTCAGGACGGTGAAGGCTGAGCTGTTTTGCTTTCTACATCAACTTCCTCTCTTCAACAGTAGGTAGTCTAGACGCGCGCGCTAAACTCAAGGGTAAAGTGGGTTCAAGAGGCGCATTGGTTTTGCAGGCTCCTCAACAAGAAGATATCCGATGGCTAGGCAACGTTCCACCGGACAAGATTGAAGAACTTGAGGAAAACGGTGAGCATGCGCGAATGTTGCGGGAGCTCAGAAAGTGAATGTCTGTGAAGAATTTGTGTTCAAGTTTGTTTGAAAAAACAAATTATACTATAGATTCTGCATCTTGAAGGTTTTCCAATGTTACGATTTGCCAAAAGACTCTGTCAAGGGACTTGCCTTTCATTTCCCTAAAATAGGGGATTTTTGTTTGAGCAAGGTCTAAGAGTTTCTTCCTTACCTCAACAACGTCCCTTCCAGAAATTTTATCAAGTTTTGCTGCAATGCTCTTGGATTGAGTAATAACTTTGGCAACGTCGGATTCGCTTAATTTATCTTCAATGCATTCGCCGATTAACGTTGCAAGAAACTTAATTTTCAGGGACTTGGAACTCCACTCATAAAATGGCTTTCTCTGATTCTTGTTAACGAAGAATTGTTGGAATGCGCC
>PEWI01000245.1 GCA_002779555.1 Candidatus Bathyarchaeota archaeon CG07_land_8_20_14_0_80_47_9
ATCCGCTTATGCTGATGGTGTTCCACTGCGGCATGTTTTGGCTGCAATACTCGAAGATGTCTGTGACCATGCGCATCGACGGCTTCGGCGGAAAAATGTACATGCCTCTGGCCACGTACTCCTTCAAAACGTCGTTCTGCACAGTGCCACCGAGCCGGGACTGTTCAGCACCCTGTTTCTGTCCAACTGCGACGTACATCGCAAGCAAAATGTTGGCTGGCGCATTGATCGTCATGGACGTGGTGACCTTGTCAAGCGGAATCCCCTCAAAAAGAACCTCCATGTCCCGCAACGTGCTTGCGCTGACACCGACCTTGCCGACCTCGCCGAGCGCCAAAGGATGATCGCAGTCGTATCCAACTTGAGTTGGAAAGTCGAAAGCCACGCTCAGCCCAGTCTGCCCGTGTTCTAACAAGTATTTGAAACGTTTGTTGGTCTGTTCCGCCGTGCCGAAACCCGCATACTGCCGCATCGTCCAAAACCGCGCCCGATACATCGTCGGATAAACGCCGCGAGCAAGTGGGTACTCGCCTGGAAACCCCAAATCACGCAGATAGTCAAGCTCAGCAACATCGGCAGGCGTGTAAACCTGGCTGACTGGGATGTCTGAGCTTGTGCGGAACTGCCCTCGTTCAGGAAGCTTGTCGAAACTCTTGTTCAAAGTCTCTTTTTGCCATTTCTCCTTTTGTCGGCGAATCTCATCCAGCTTTTTCTCTTCAAACGCCATCAAACTGCACCTTGAGACTAGTCAGTTCGAGAAGCATAAAAGAATTGTCAAAACATCCATTCGGGGTGAAATGGATATATAACATGCTTGACTCTAACAAGATATAGAAGCATTGGTGGCTAGTTTGAAGGTTAAAGTCGAGTATCTTGGTCATATCAAGACCATCCTTGGCAACAAGCGCGAAGAAGAAATCGAAATCAAAGAAGATTCATCAGTTGCCGACCTACTCATGACGCTGTCAAACAGGTATGGCGAACCCTTCAAAAAAGCCGTCTACGAGGCCGGCAGCGCGGACGTGAAAGCAAACTTCATGGCAACGGTTAACGGTTACCTGCTGAATCAGCTGAACGGCGTCAAAACCAAGCTCAAGCGGGGCGACCACGTAATCCTGATGCCTGTCGTAAGTGGCGGTTAGTACTCTTCCTTCCTGTCTGTCAAGCCGTCTCTTCCGGCCTTGTGTATGGCAATCTTGAAGACGCCTACGAGTATGGTTGCGAACGTCGTTACGGTCAAGTACAACAAGTCTGTTTGGAACGCTCTGCCTGCTTGACTGAGGACGCGAATCTTGCAGTTCTGGGAGAAGTATGTAATTGGCAACGCGCGCTCCCGAACGTTCTCAAAAGGTTTCTGTTTTCAACGGAGTTCTCCAACATGATTCATAAGCTTAAAGACAGTGCAACATTGCACAGTTAAACATTCCCTGCTGACATACATGGATAAGGACCGCAGAAACTGCGGCAACACATTTAAGCCATGAAAATCAAGATTCAGCCCGAAAGGTGAGAGTTTTGAACCGAATAGACATCTTGAAACAGAAAGCCTTCGAAGAGAAAAGCTTCGACGGGTTCTTAGTAGCCAACGAAACCAACCTGTTCTATCTCTCCGGCGTGCAGGGCGCTTCCTGTCTTCTCATCCCCAAAAAGGGCGAAAGCACCATCTACGTTTACGGGACAAACTACGAACAGGCCAAAGCCGACGGAAAAGGGTTTAGAATCGAATTGGCCAAGCGTGGCGAAAACCTCATGGAGAAGATCGCCGCACAAGCCAAGACATACGGTATTAAGAAACTTGCCTTCGACTCGTTGGGTATCGAAAGCTATCGGAATCTTGCGAAAGGGCTGAGAGGCAAGACAAGGCTGAAAATGCAGGGCAATCTGGTTTCGAAACTTCGAAGTGTGAAGGATGAACATGAGCTTGAGCTTATGCGAAAAGCTGGGGAACTGACGAGCCTAGGAATGAAAGTGGCCTACGAGACCATAAGACCAGGCGTGAAAGAGATTGAGGCTGCGGCTGAAATCGAGTATGTTATGCGCAAGAAAGGCGGCTGGGGCACGGCTTTCGAGACCATTGTGGCTTCGGGCGTCCACTCCGCTTTTCCACACGGAGGCTGCACTGAACGCGAAATCCGCGCTGGCGCGTTGGTGGTGATCGACATAGGCGCAACTTATCAACACTACTGTTCAGACATGACTCGCACGGTTGTGGCTGGAAAACCCTCAGAAAAACAAAAGAAGCTTTACGAAATAGTCAGGACTGCTCAGGAAAAAGCCAATGAGGCCATAAAGCCCAAGGTAAAAGCGAAAGACGTCGACACCGTTGCTCGGAAAATCATAGAAGGCGCCGGGTATGGTGAATACTTCGTTCACGGCTTGGGCCACGGGGTCGGTTTGGAAGTTCACGAAGCACCAACATTGAGCCAGGTAAGCAAGGAAAAGCTGACGGTTGGAAACGTGGTGACAAACGAGCCGGGAATCTACATCGTCGGCTTCGGGGGCATTCGAATAGAAGACACCGTCTTGGTTCGAAAGCGCAGCGCCGAGAAACTGACGCAAGAACCTTACTCATTGCAGACCGCATAGGAACACTGCAAAAGAATCCGACTGCTTAATGGCATGTGAATCAACTGCTGACATGAGACGGGAAGAGAAGCTCATCTTGAGGGAAAGGAAGAACTCGGAAAGTGCGATTTCCCACTCGACACCTAGGCGAACCAGCAAAGGCTTTTTGCATGAATGCCGGAAACCTAAAGAAAAAATGGACGAAGCATTGAGCTTAAAGCCTTAGAGCCCCTTA
>PEWI01000210.1 GCA_002779555.1 Candidatus Bathyarchaeota archaeon CG07_land_8_20_14_0_80_47_9
CTTTCGTTCTTGATTGTTTACTGTCCGAGTCTTGTGGCTGCGAATTTGAGTTTTTTGCTGAATTCTTTCGCGTTGTAGATTCTTCTCCCGTCGACTAGTATGGGTTGGCACATATGTTTGCTGAAGTCTTCTGGCGTGAGTTTTTTGGAATTCGTCCCATTCTGTGGCGAGGATGCAGCAGTCAGCGTTTTTCAGGCGCGCGCATCTGTTCAAAAAAATGAACATTCATAAGCCTACAAGCACAATTTAAAAATATGTCAGAATTGCTCACTCCCAAGATCATCCTGATTCTAAAGACTATGAGCAGAGACCCAAGCAAGTGGTACTACACCCGAGAGTTTGCTAAGCTGTCTAAGGTAAGTTTGGGAACAGTCTCTTCTGAATTTAGCAAGCTTGCGAAGGAAGGACTGGTCGAACAAAAGACTGGGGGGCAAGAAAAATACTACAAGCTTAATCTCACAAATTCGAAAACAAGAAAGTTGTGCGAGCTGTTTGAGAACGACAATAGAGAAAAACTCTACAACGAAAACAGAAGGTTTGCCTGGGTTCTGGAAGATTTCACAAAAAAGGTTTCCGATTTTGCTCCGGAGGTTCAATCCATAATGCTTTTCGGAAGCGCAGCCAGAGGTCAGGCTACTGCAAGAAGCGACATAGACATTCTTGTTTTGGTGCCAAATTCCGAAGAGGAGCAGTTCAAGAAGTTGATGAATTCTGTTGATAAGTTGGCTGGTGAAGTTAGCGGAAGGCACCCGGCAAAGCTTGCTCCAATCGTTATGATGACAAAAGATTTTGAGAAAAGCATTAGAGACAAGAAAAGGTTCGCTATTGATGTATTGAAGGATGGGATTGTCCTCTTCGGACAGGAAAGGTACTATAGTTTGCTTTCGAGAGTGATCTGATGCCAAGATTACCGACATGGCAAAATTGGTTACAGAGCGCTAGACTTTGCGAAAGATCAATGAGGTTTTTTGAAAGTCCCAAGATCGCAGCCATCAAAACACTGTCGAAAAGAATCGCGAAAGATAATGTTTTGGCACACTTAAGGAAAGCATACCACAATCTGGACTTAGCAAACAAGGTTTTCGACCTGCATGAAGGTAAAGCAGCCTTCAGATACGAAGGAGAGAACTACTTCGATTGGGTTGTCACTATCAGTTACTATTCAATGTATCAGGCTGCGCTCGCAGCTCTTGCAGCTGTGAGAAAGGAAGGCGAGACACATGCTGCAACAGTCTGCGCATTGATTTACTATTATGTGCATAAGAAAATGAGGCTTGACGAAGAGCATTTAATTTCTTTAAACGTGATCGCAGCTCTGGCAAAACAGGATGTACAGAGACTTGTCGAGAAAAAGGAAGAAAGAGAGAGAGCCTCGTATGATACAAGCTTCGTAACACAGAAAGGGCTTACTAAGAGGGCCTTGAGTGATGCAAGAGAATTTCTGGCAAAAATCAGAGAGATTCTTGAAGAGGGAATGAGCAGAGTTCCTGTCGGAACTCTAATCGTTTTATTGTCCACCAAATATTTATGCTCAAATTTCTTACGCGCGCAACCTGAGTCAGGGGAGAGTCGTTGAAAAGTTTGGGTTTTGGCCTGTTCTGCCTTGATTGTCAGCTTAGAGATTGCGTTATTTTTCGTAGGCGATGGTTTGCGCTTCGTTAACTATAGTTTCCGTTAAAACTTATTAGACTAATGCTTTTCCGTCTTTTGCGTAGGAGGTGAGTCATCTTGGTGGTGAAGCATCTCTCCGAGCGAGAGCTGGAAACTCTGATAAAGCTTGAGAAGAGCAAAAGGTTTGCGGAGAGACTGATTTTCATCCGAAGCCTCTACGCCGGAGAAGAAGTGGAAACGGCAGCGAAAAAGCTTGGAAGATGCAGAGCAACGGGGTACTTGTGGCTAAAGCGCTGGAATACCCATGGCTTGGAGGGACTGAAGCCCATGTTCGGAGGCGGCCGACCCTCAAAACTTACCAGTACGGAAAGGGTAGAACTCAAGCAGAAACTGCAAGACCGAAGCTACTGGACCACAAGGGAAGTGAGAGAGCTCATTCATGACGAGTTTGGCAAAGACTATTCGACCGATAGCGTGAGAAGAATCATGCGTTCACTTGGCATGAGGTATGCTAAGCCTTATCCGAGGGACTATCGAAGGCCCGATGACGCCGAGACCAGCCTTCAGAATTCTTTGGCCACTTCACTGGAAAAACTGGACGATTTGGAAGCACAGAGGGAAGATGTTGTAGTAGGCTTTTTGGATGAGTGCCGTCCCCAGTCTTCCTCTAACACTGTGAGAGTCTGGGCTTTTGACAAGGCAGCAATCGTGAAGGATACGACAAATTACCGAGCCAACACGTTTGGTTTCTATGCTCCCAGAGGCACAAGCATTGTCAGATTTAAGGAGAACTCCAAGAAAGAAAGCGTATGTAGCTTCCTAGAAGAAATCAGAGAGAGCAATTCGAAAGCAAAAATACTGCTGATACTGGACAATTTTCCGTCTCATAGAGCACAAGTAACCCGAGAGAAGGCAATGGAGCTGGGCATTACTTTGACGTATCTTCCTCCATACAGTCCTGACTTGAACCCCATCGAGCAGCTCTGGCGGTGCCTCAAACGCGAAATATCCCTTGCGTTCTTCAGGTCAATAGATGAGTTCTTGGCTGTAATAACGAGCACTTACCACGAACTCTCGGGAAGATTTAGCTTCGCAACAAACTGGATCCAAAAATTCCT
>PEWI01000060.1 GCA_002779555.1 Candidatus Bathyarchaeota archaeon CG07_land_8_20_14_0_80_47_9
CTCCTTGAAGGTCATCTTCCGCTTCATCTGAGCCGAAATCTCAAGGGTACTTTCGTCTAGCGCCTTGACTTTCAAGGAGCTCTCCTTCGTTAGAGGCAAGTCCACGGTCACAACCACCTCAGTCGGCAAAACCCTCATGTTCTTCAACGGCTCCATCGTACTGGCCTTCAAATTCCAGCTAGGGCCCTCCACAAACGACTCTCTCCACCTGTCAAGCTCCCGCTCCATCTCATCAAAATATTCGTCAAAAATGTCTATGAACGAACGCCTTTTCCTTTCAATCGCCATACCCGCCAACCTCCCTACGACACGTACATCGGAATGTCGTACTCCTGCCCCTTCTTCATGTTCGACATCTCCTGCTGCGTCCGCTTCATCACGTCCCTCGCCTTCACACGAATCTCCTCACCCTTCTCCAAAAGCTTCGCAACATCAACCTTCACTCCAGTGATTCCAGCCAGCCCCTTCAAAACCTCCGCAGCCGCCTCTGGATCAGGATAGTTATAGAAACACTGCGCAAGCAAAGTCACGGCAGGCACACTCAACTGCGAACACCGCTGTAGCATGATAGCCTGAGGACCAACCATGTACCCCTCACTCAATATCTCCACGCCTCTATCTTTGATAATCTTCAGCATTTCAGGACTTGAACCGGCAGCAAACACCTTCAACTCCTTAGCATCTTGCCTCTCTTCAAGAGGGATACCGCTCAACGAAACCATCATCTTAACATTCTTGCTCTTTCCCCAATCAATCAAAGCATACATTATCGGATAAATAGTATCGGCAGCCAATGGCGTTTCTGAAACAGCTAACATGACATTGTCGTTGCCAAAAACCCTGATCGGCGAATGCGGCAGCCCTTCATGCAGAACAATAATCGGTGGCAGCAGCGTAGAATCCAGATAAGCCACTTCGTCCAAGTCAAGTTCCTCTATCAGATGCGAGGCGGCTATGACGCCGACCAATCCAACATCTGGAAAACCGAACATCATGATTGTGCCAGACGAGATTTTCTTTTTCTCGATAATCTTGACTTCTTCAGTCAACTTTGATCCCCAGGATAATCCTCTAGCTTGCTGTGTGTAAAAAGCTTATGGAAGTTAAACTTAAAGAGCGGAATACCTATTTAAATCCGTAAAGAATCCCCTATCTGGAGAAGACAATGTCTATAGACCGTTTGGGCTCCTCGCTTTACGAAGCAATAAGAAAAGTGTTTAGAGCGTCAGTGATTGATGAGGCCACTGTCAAGGAGCTTGTGCACGACATACAGAAAGCTCTGCTCCAAGCAGACGTGAACGTTCAGCTCGTCCTTGACATCTCCAAACGAATAGAGGAAAGAGCCCTGAAAGAAAAAGTTCCGCCGGGCGTCTCAAGACGTGAACACCTGATAAAAGTTGTTTACGAAGAACTAACCCGTTTCCTCGGCGAAAAGTCAATCCCAATCAAAATCGAGCCGGGGAAACGAAAAGTCATAATGCTCGTCGGCATTCAAGGCTCAGGAAAAACAACCGCCGCAGCGAAACTGGCAAGATACTTCCAGAAAAGAGGACTGAAACCAGCAGTGGTCTGCGTAGACACCTACCGACCAGGCGCATACGCGCAACTTCAGCAACTGGCAAACAGAATAAACGTGCCTTTCTATGGCGACTTGAAGGCGAAAGATCCTGTCAAGGTGGCTTTTGACGGGCTGAAGCAGTTCGGCGGCAAGGACATCGTGATGATTGACACTGCTGGCCGCCACAAAGAAGAACAAGAGTTAATCAAAGAAATGAAAATGCTTGAGAAAAGCCTCAAACCTGACGAAGTCATGCTGGTGATTGACGGAACCATCGGTCAGCAAGCAACAGTCCAGGCGAAAGCGTTCCACGAGGCAACACCGATAGGTTCGATTCTCGTCACAAAACTAGACGGCTCTGCAAGAGGAGGCGGAGCTCTGTCAGCGGTCGCAGCTACAGGCGCCCCCATAAAATTTATCGGCACAGGCGAAAAAGTGGAAGACATCGAATCATTCGTCCCCTCCCGCTTTGTCGGCAGACTCCTAGGCATGGGCGACCTTGAAACTCTGATCGAGAAAGTGCACGAAGCAGAAGTCAAGGTTCCTGAAAAGAAAGCCAAGGCCATCTTGAGCGGAAAATTCACGCTGACAGACATGTACGAACAGTTCGAGGCCATGAAAGGAATGGGCACCTTCCGAAAGCTTCTGAAGATGCTTCCAGGCATGTCCTACAACATACCTGAAGACATGCTGAACACGGCTGAAGGACGTCTGGAAAAATGGCGCGTTATGATTCAGTCCATGACGCCTGAAGAGAAGGACGACCCAAAAATCTTCAACGCCTCAAGAATGAAACGCGTGGCAAAAGGCTCAGGCACAAGCGAGAAAGAAGTAAAAGAGCTTCTGAAACAGTACGTCATGATGCGCCGAATGCTGAAAACGCTGCGGAGGAAAAAGAAACTTCCATTCTTCGGCAAAGGAATGCCGCTCGAGCTTAAGTGAGCTCTACCCGAGACTTGGAAGGTTCATAAGCATGGACATTTTGGAAAAAGCGTTGAGAATGCTCGAAAAACACCCCCTTTGCGACCACTGTCTGGGCAGACAGTTCGCATTGCTTGGCCACGGCATGGGAAACGATGACAGAGGGAAAGCAATCAAATCAGTCCTAACA
>PEWI01000220.1 GCA_002779555.1 Candidatus Bathyarchaeota archaeon CG07_land_8_20_14_0_80_47_9
CCCTAATGTCAGGAGATAGCCTCACACCATCACCAGACAACCCATTATGCTTGCACTAAGAATAAGAGTGTAACGTTAGAAAGTTGACTTGACATCAGCAAAAAACTTATAGACACAAGGATTCTTCACCTTAACAAGGTGAAACAATGCCATCAGACGACGATTACCCAGAATGGTTCAAAAAGAGACGCTCACCATTCTTCAGAAGCTGGGACTTCGGAGAAGTCGACAAAATGCTCCACGAAATGGAGAAAATGATGGAAGAAGAACTCAAAGACTTCACCTCAAAAGTCCCCAAAGACTACGTCAGAGAACTCAAACTTCCAGACGGCACAACCAAACGTGAATTCGGCCCATTCGTGTACGGCTACAGCATAAAAGTAGGCCCCGACGGGAAGCCTGAAATCCGCGAGTTCGGAAACGTCAAACCCAGCCTCGAAGGGCCCAAGGTGAAAGAGGAACGTGAACCTCTTGTAGACATTATCGAAACCAACGGCGAAATCCACATCGTGGTCGAGCTGCCAGGAGTGGACAAGGAGGACATAAAACTGCGCGGAACAGAAACCACACTGACGATATCAGTTGACGTTCCTCAACGCAAATACTACAAGGAAATCAAACTGCCCGCGAGAGTAAACGTGAAAGACGCAAAAACAGCATACAAGAACGGCGTCCTAGAAGTCAAGCTGCCGAAAATCGGGGATGAAAAGAAGCCGAAAGGCGAACCGATAAGCATAGAATGACAACCCAAACCCCTTTCTTCAAAGTCGATAAGCCTTCTTCGGAAAGTCTGAAAACACATGGACGAAAAATCGGAAATCAACATACTGAACAGCATATGTAAACAGGCAAAAACAGACGACAAGCTCACAGGCAAGAACCTGACAAGGCTCTACGAAATCTTCGGTCAGCGGTTCACGAAAGCCTTCGAAGCGCTGAAGGAAAACCGCGTGAAAAAATACGTCTTCAAACCAAGCGGCAGAACAGTGTGGATCGTAGTCGGAAAAGAGCGGGACTACCTGATAATGGCTCAAGCGGAATTCTGCATGTGCGATGACTTCTACTTCCGCGTCCTAGACAGAGAAGTACACCTGTGCTACCACCTAATTGCGCAGAAAATCGCCAACGCTCTGACATGGTACGAAAGCATAGAAGAACACGACGAACTCTACGACACATTGATGAACGAATGGAAAAAAGCTACTGTTTAAATATTCCAACCAAGGAATAAAAAGGGTAAAAGGAGACCGCCTGAATGGACATAGGAGCATACTTCGAACTACTCAAATACTCCTTAATGGTAGCAACCTTCGTCGTACTAGTCCTAATTTTCTTGTACGTCATCTACGGAAAAGAAGAAAAGACAAGCTGAAATCAGCCCTGAACATTCGGCTTGCCCATTTGTCTGCGCATTATCAGAAACGTTACAATGCCCATAACCGCAAGAACAACAGCCATCGCCATCAGCCACGGAGCTTCTGGGCCTTCCCCTACGATTATTGGAATCGGACCGATGAATATGAAGCCGCCAAAACTCGTGGAACCGCTTCCCGACAGCATTGCAGCGGCTATCAAAACCACAACGCCAAGGAAAATGATGAAAATGCCCATGATGAAGAGCACCAGAATCCTGCGCGACCCACTCGAGCCGTTGTTTGCGTCCTCTGTGTTTTCCTGTGAAGTCACCATGAAGTTCCCACTCATTTTGATGCGAAGCGCAACACCACAGTCACTATCAAGAGAAGTATCGTTAGCACTAGCGAAAATATCAAGATCGTTTTAACGGATTTTTCATCCGTTCCAAAGATTATAGGGATTGGTCCTATTATGATGGCTCCGCCTCCTCTGCTTTCTCCTTTGCCTTTGACCTTGGACAGAGACAGAAGCAGAGCCACGATTATGACGACAACCGTTCCTGTGAAGATTAAGGCCAAGCCGAAAATGTAGAGTGTGCCTGCATCCATTTGCGGCTGAGGCTCCTTGCACATCTAAAGTCGCTGAGAGCTTTTAATAAACCTTATACCACTAATCATTTCACATCTTCACCGACGTTGGAGCTGAAATGACGAACGAAGACATCGTTGGACAAATACTTGCAGCCTGCCCAGGGATCGCAAGAGAGCAAGTTCTGGAAAGGTTAGACAGAGAGAAAAGAAGAACAGGCGGGTTTATTTCAGATGAGACCCTATTGAAGGTGATCGCGGCAGAGTTCGGCTGCGAGATTCCGAACGGCGAGGCCACCATGCCCACACTTTCACTGGGAGACTTGATTCCCAGCCTGAACAATGTTTCCGCTGTCGGTCGGATCGTCGCCGTGTTTGCTCCCAAGACGTTCAGTGGAAACAGGAGCGGGAAGTTTGCAAGCCTGCTCATCACAGACAAAAGCGGCATCTTACGAATCGTGTTGTGGAATAGTAAGACAGACCTAATAGAATCAGGAAAGCTCAAAGTTGGGCAGATAGTCCGCTTTTCCCGAGCATACACAAAAGAAGACCGCGCTGGAAAAGTCGAGTTGCACATAGGCGAGAAGGGCGAAGTTGAAACCAATCCCCATGACGCTCAGGCAAAAGACTATCCAACAATCAGCAAGTTTGCCACAAAGATTGGAGAACTGGCTCCCAATAACAAGAACAGGAAAGTAAACATCGCGGGCACAGTCAAGAACCTGTTTTCCGCGTCAACATTTGAGCGAGAAGACTTAAGTTCGGGAAAAGTTATGCGTTTCATTCTGGCTGATGAAACGGGTGAGATACCGGTTGTGGTCTGGAATGAGA
>PEWI01000236.1 GCA_002779555.1 Candidatus Bathyarchaeota archaeon CG07_land_8_20_14_0_80_47_9
TCGTAATAGCCCTTGTAATCTTGGCAACTCTTGTAGATACTTTCCCAGGCCTTTCCAGGCTCACAGAAACCTAAATCCTCAAGGGACACCATTTCCATGACTGTTGACTGATCATAAAGCTCAACAACTTGCATGTCAGTCAGGCTTTTCCCAGCCATGCTCAAAGCATTCTTCATCGCTATCCTACTTACGACGAAATGCGTCATGTCATCTCTAGCTGGGTAAGTCAGGTAATCAGTTGCAGAAGACGAGCCCAGAACGTATACTGGTTTATCCGTGTACTTCTTGGCCGTTTCTTCGCTGGTGAGAATGAGTGCTGCTGCGCCGTCAGAAATTGGCGCATAGTCGTAGAGTCCCAGAGGTTTTCCAGCCTCTTTTCGGGCGCTCAAGACTTGGTCAACCGTTATCTTTCTCTGATACTGGGCACACTGGTTTTTCGTGGCATGCAAGTGATTCTTCACTGAGACCTGTGCAAGAGCGACGTTTAGCTTTTCGAGTTTTTCGCCTGCTATCCCGTATTTCTTGACGTAGGCTCTCAGCATCAGCTCATGATTTGCCTCGGGTGTGCATCCTGCGTAGAAGCTCCACGGGTCTTCTAGAAGCATCAGGTCGTCGCGGATCTTGTCCCACCTGTCTGTCATTTTCTCTATTCCGCCGACCAGAACCAAATTGTACCTTCCAGCTTGGATGGCGTTGCAGGCGTTTGACAGTGCTGAGCCGAAGGAACGTGTTACCTCCATTGGCGCATGAAGTTCCGTGAGTTCTGAAAGAAAGCCCTCTTCGAGCCCAAGCTTGTTAGTTATTGGGAGAAAATAGTCTGAGAGGTAGCAGGCTTCCAGGCTTTTTCGCTCAATGTCTGCTTCTGCTGAAGCTCTGAGCCAAGCCTCTTCAATCAGCTTTTCCGGCTCCTTCTCATAATGCTCTCCAAACCTTGTTCTGCCGACAGCAATTATGGCCGGACGCACTTTCATTTTTCCGTGCACTTATTCATCAACTAGAAACTAACCATTCCATAATAACTTTTAAGTGTTTGCCATCTTGGCGTTTCCGCAAGCCCTTGACTACGCAAGGGTAGATTTCAACCTGATTTTCGTCTAGAAATGTTAGCAGTGGAATTCGATGCTGAGCTCCCAAAATTCTTAATCATGCTAGTCATGATAGACTTAGCACTCAGTGGTCTGAATGATCCCAGTCAGTCTGCTTGAAACCTTAATGTTGGAAAGCCTCAGCGATCGATCGGCGGCGAACAACAACGTGTCGCTATTGCAACTGCTTTGGCAAACGATGCTCCGGTGCTTTTGGCTGACGAGCCTACGGGCGAGTTGGACAGTGTGAACGCCAAGATTGTTGTGGAGTATCTTGTGAAGGTGAACAAGGAGCTTGGCAAAACGATTATGATGGTCACTCATGACCCGAGTGTCGCGCGGGCAACTGACCGAATACTCCGCATCGAAGACGAGTGATAAAGTTGCGTTAGCGCCAACCGAAGTCATAGCTGAAGAGAAGGCCGTGTCCTACATGGATCAGCTTAGAGCACGAGTCAAGGAGATAGAGACGCAACTGCACAAGTTGGACGCGGACATGAAAGCTGGGAAAATAAGTGGAGACGAATGCGTGGAGAGGAGGCAGAAACTCAAGCAGATGAAAGACAGCCTGCACGAGGAACTGCAGCGAATGGGTGTAACAACCTAGCCAGCTACTCTAGTTTCAGAAACCTTTATTCTACGTTTCTTCAAACCATCTGAGAATTGGCTGAAAAGCTTCTTATTCATGCCTATTTTTTCAGGAGGCACAACACCCTTTTCTTTCACAGCCTTTTTCAGCATCAACTGCGCAACGATTGAGGCTGGATAGGCTGTTGTCCTCGCCATGGCCGTTATGCCCTGCTTCTTGTCATAGTTATCTAACAAATGATACAAGTAGCTTGTTTTCTTACCATTCTCCACTCCAACAACCTCAACCTTCAAAACCACAATGTCCTTGACTTCTGGTTTCCAGAGTTTCTCCGCGATAAGTTTCACAGTAAGCTTTCGCGGCGATATGTTTATGCCTTCAACGTTGATTTTCTTCTCGTCAAAGAATCCGAGTGTCTGAAACGCTTTTATCTTTTCAGCGTGTCCAAGGTATCTGAGAGTTTTTTCCCACATTTCTTCCACGTTTTCCACAGTGTACAGCAACGTTCTGAGTCCGTCAGTGTAGAATGCTTCCAGTTTTCCGACTTTTGGAAATGTGATTGTTTCGACTCCATTCAGTGCTTCTGTTTCCACTTTCTTGCCTTTCTTGACTATTACCGCTTTTCTTGTGTATTCGTCGATGAGGCTTTCAGGAGACCATGTGATTGTGTAGTCTAGTGGAGGTACGGGTTTTTCAGGAAGTCCGCCGACCATGACGTGAACCGCCTTGACCTCGTCAAGGTTTCCAACGGCGTGTCCGACGAGAACATTACTGATGCCTGGCGCCAATCCACAGTCTGGCACGATTGTCACCCCCGCCTTTGCAGCCGGAGCGCTTAGCGTCATGGGGTTCTCAGCCATGTATGAAACGTCAACCAAGTCCTTCCTGGCGTCAATGCACGCTTTGCACAGGCCGTAGCCAAGCTTTCCAGGCAGAAATCCCATGACCAAATCGAAACCTTTCAAAGTGTTGACTAGCTCGCCATGGTTTGAAGTGTCAAGACCCGTCCATGAAACATTGTCCTTTTCAATTCTTTCAGCCACGTTTTTGGCTCTTTTCTCGTTCTTGTCGGCAACA
>PEWI01000150.1:0-3314 GCA_002779555.1 Candidatus Bathyarchaeota archaeon CG07_land_8_20_14_0_80_47_9
GGTTCAAAGAGAAAATGCAGAACGTGAATGTTCGGAGCAGGAAACCATACAGAGATAAAGTAGCCATAGTCGCCGAGATTCTAGAGATGGCAGGCCATGGAGTGCAGAGAACCAGTATAATGTACAGAGTAGGACTGAGTTCCCTCATGCTAAACAGATACCTCCGGCTTATGATGAATGCCAAATTGCTGGACATAGTGTTGCTGAACAACAAAGTAGTGCTTAAGGCAACCGATAGGGGCATGGAGTTCTTGCACCATTGCCATGAAATCATCGAGTTGCTAGAAACTGAAGATGATAATAGACACAAGTCTTACAGAAATATACAACTTTTTCCAAGTAGTTTATCCTAGTAGCCTTTCCATTGTGTCCTTACATAGGAACCCATGCTTTCAATGCCCGGAATACCGACGAATTCTCCTAAAGCGAATGGCGTGTTGAAAATGTGTTTGCCATAGTAGCTTTCAGCCTGACTGCAGAACCAATGGCACCAATCCCCCGTAACATGGTTCACTATTTGCCAAGCCCTGCCGCACTTAAAAGTGGATTGCGGATTATGTCTCCCCTGTGGTGTGGGTTCAAATCTCACTCCCGGCGCTAATATACCTCAAAAGGATCAAAGACCAATTTTGAAGTGGTAGCCCGGATAGGTTCAAGTATTGGTTTAAATTTTCGGGGTTGCCTTTTTGGCATAACATTTTGATTGAAGATTCGAGCTTAAAATTCTATAATTCCTCTCCAAGAAGCTTCAATAATAATTCACGTTAAGCAACTATTTGCCCATTTTTTGCCATGTCCGATGGAAGAGGTATAAGCTATATAGAAATGCCAAGCAAGCGGCAAGATGGCGAGTGCCCAAAGCATGCCTCCTAAGAGTTCGCTGACTTAGCGCGCGCCAATGTCATTACGGCGCGGTTTTCTGCTGCGGTTTTCCGAGAGATAAATAATCTCAAGTTCCTCTGGCTGCCATTATTTTCTTGCACTGACGATGGGTTCGCTGTGCTTCACTATGCCTCTTTTATTTTGTCTATTGCGTCTTTTACCACAGCGGCTGATTTCTCAAACTCTTTTTTCGTTTCAAGATCGAGTTTAAGCTCCAGAATTCTTTCAACGCCGTTCTTTCCGAGGACGCATGGCACTCCGATTGAAACGTCTGAAAATCCATATTCGCCCTGCAGGTAGGTCGAGACCCCCATCACTCGGTTTCTGCCTCTCAAAACTGCGTCAGCCATTATTGCAATAACCGCTGCAGGAGCGTAGACAGTGCTTCCTTTGAGCTTTATGACATCCGAGCCTGAAGTCCGGGTCAAGTTGACTATCTTCTGTATCTGTTCCCGCTTGAGCAAGTCTGTTATCGGTATCCCCGAAACTGAGGCATAGTTCACGAGTGGGACCATGGAATCTCCGTGTTCTCCGATGACCAGGGCGCGGATGTCCTCTCTTGATACGCCCAGTTTCATCGCGATGTAAGACCTGAACCGCAATGTGTCAAGAATGTTGCCCATGCCGAAGACTCGGTTTCTCTCAAACCCTGACTCCTTAAAGGCCACATATGTTATGACATCAACAGGGTTCGTTACCACCATCAGTTTGCAGTCAGGCGCGTATCGGACAACTTCTTTGACTATGGACTTGACTATGGCTGCGTTCTTGTTGATGAGGTCCAACCTGCTCATTCCAGGCTGTCTTGCTAAGCCCGCGGTCAAGATGACGAGCTCCGAACTCCTCATTTCGCTGTAACTGCTTGTTCCCTCGATTTTGCCGTCGAACTCGATGGCAGGTGCCGCCTGCATCATATCCAAGGCCTCACCCTGAGCCAGATTCTCAACAACATCAATTAGAACAACATCGCTTATCCTGCGTCCCAGAATGTTGAATGCGGCTGAACTGCCAATCTTTCCAGCGCCAATTATCGAAATCATGATAACCACATAACAATCAGCTTTCACATAAATATAACTAGACGCCTGTCTTCACGGCAAGGATGCAAAGCTGACAAAGTTTATCTGTCACAAACGCCTTGATTGATTTCTGCCCAGCTAAAAGCCCTGGTAGTATAGTCCGGTCTAGTATATGCGGCTGTCGCCCGCAGGACCCGGGTCCAAATCCCGGCCAGGGCGCCACAACCATATCAGCTAATCGGTTTTGTCTTCTTTCTTTTCTTCCTCGTCAATTAGGTGTTTGAGCTTCTTCTCCATTTTCAACTCGTAGACATGCTCTCTTATCGGAGGCGGCAGGTCTTCTTTCTTGAAAAGCAGGTTCGGAGCTACGATGCGTCTTTCTCCGGCTTTGACTTTCGTCTTTGTGCCTTGGATGTCATCTTCAAACGACTCTAAAGCTTCCACAATCCAGCTTCCCTTGCTCTCTGACAGAACCTTGACTTTGTACTTTCCCTTGTAGTAACGCATGTCTTTGCTCATGGCGGCTCACACCATAATGCTCACGTGGGAGCCAATATAAAACACACGGAAAACGTACATACTGACAGGACAGTGAACCGATCCCAGAAAAGATAAGAGCCACTTTCAACCATCATTCTGGATGATAAGCGTTGACCTTTTCACCAAAACGCGTCAGCAAAGCTTACTCGAGCACTTGGGTACACGATCTTCTAAGAAGCACGAACCTCGATCAAGAAGACGTTCTGACCGTCACGGGCAAAGATTCGAAAAGCGGCTTATGCGTAATCTGCAAAGGCTCAAGACTTCTCTGCGGCAAAGAACGCTGCCCAATAATGGTCAAAGTAAAATACTACCTCAGAAGCGTGCCCTTAATAAGCAGCGAAGACATAGCCGGGGCCTCGCCACCGAGCGTTTTCATCGGCAGAATCGGCTACCCAAACGTCTACGCTGGCCCACTTGTCCCGCCCGTGCACGAAGACACAAGCCTCTACGACCTGCCTGAGCTGTGGTTCGGAAGGTCCATGGATGAAATCGTCAGCTTCCGTTCAATGCTCATCCGCGGCAAACATCGAGTGCACGTGAGAAGGTTCGAGAAAGCGGGGAAAATAATCGACAAAACCCGCGAACTAGCACTGGCCGTCAAACCAGTAGATGTTGAGTTGCTGTTGACCAAGAAACCGCACGGCTCAATTTTTCTAGACGACGAGGTTCAACCCTTCGGGCCTTCAGCACCAATCCGCGACTTGCTCCTGAGCAACACCAGATGGGACCAGAACGTGGAGAAAGCCTACAATGACACCGACCTGAAAGCCGTGCCAGCCGTGCTTGAACTTTATGACGAAGGCGTTTCTGTTACGAAAATTCAGAGAGCCTTCAGCGTCGGGGCATTCGGTCTGGAAGACAACAGGCGTC
>PEWI01000150.1:3466-10998 GCA_002779555.1 Candidatus Bathyarchaeota archaeon CG07_land_8_20_14_0_80_47_9
GCTTGGAGCTACGAAGCCATGGAAGCATGGTACCCGGGAACCGTCTGGAATCCCAAAGGCAGCGAAGCCGTCATGTATTCGGACTGGGAAGGCTACGAAGGAAGAACAACCTACGCAGAAATAGGCGGGTGCTACTATGCCGCGCGTTTGGCAGTTTGCGATCAGCTCGTGAAGGAAAGAAGACAGGCCACCGTGATTGTACTGCGTGAGGCTCGGCCAGGCTACATTATGCCTGTCGGAGTGTGGCAGGTGAGGGAGAACGTGAGAAACGCTATGAGGCAGAAGCCTTACGCCTTCAACACTTTGGAACTGGCATTGAAATGGATTGCAGCCAGATTCCAAATCCCACTGGAACAGTGGATAAGAAGAAGTGAACTGCTGAAAAGTGCGCTTTTCCAGAAGAAGATAACGGATTTCTTCGGGAGACAATCGACAGCCTAGTCTTCTCCCAGCAGAAGCAGCAATCCGCACAGGATATTCAGGACGCCGACAAAACCTAAGGCGCAGGTGAATACTATGTTGAGCCGCACGGAAAGAACAGGATCCTGCGGCACAAGCAGCACGTAGGCCCCGAAGGCCGCAACCAAGATCCCGCAAGTGAACATCAAACCGCTCAGTTTTGAACCCAACCGTCTGACAACGCCGCGAACCTGAAGCCGCTCTTCGCTGATTGTGTTCTTCAAAAGCCGCTCTTCTTCATTTTCCGTCATGAGCACTCACCTTTCCGAACTCCCAGCGACATTCAGCAACCCCGCAATCAGAAAGACCACAGCAACGAAAACGGCGAAACCGAAAACCATCCACATTACGCCCTCTGACAAGGCCATAGGCAGAGAGTCAGACATGACCAGCCACGCAACAAGCGCCGAAAAAGCACTGATGCCAAGATTCATCCCGCCCACCGCTTGGCAAATACGACTGCGCTCGACCATTCTGACGTAGTACACGACTAAACCTAGAAGGAAAAGTTGCGCCCCAATGAACAAGGTGCCCGGGTCCAAGAAGAAAATGAGCATCAGCGAAGTGACTATTCCCAGAAGAGGCGTCAAGGGAAAGAATGGAACCTTGAAAGGCCTAGTCAGGTTTGGCTTGTCCACGCGTAGCTTGATCAGCGAGAGATTGACGAGGACAAACCCGATGATGAAGCCAAAATCAGTGGCATACGTGAGAAAATTCACGATTCCGGTCGCCGCACACACGGCAGTCAAGACTGACCCAAACAAAATCGCCAAATGGGGAGTACTGAATCGAGGATGAAGCTTGAAAAAGCTGCTCGGGAAATAGCCGTCTCTGGCCAAGGCGTAAGCAACCCTCGAGTGAGCCATAATAGAGGTGTTCACCGAAGTCAACGAGGCAATGATTCCGGCAACCGTGACCATGGCAACCCCAACTGGTCCCATGAACTGCTGTGCCACGTAGGCCAGAGGCGACTCCTTCCCAGCCAAGTCCGTAGGCTGGACAATCTTGAAGACGACGAATGCGATTGTAGTGTAGAGGACAATCAAGGCCAAGCAGGACAATAGTATGGCCCGCGGAATCGTCTTGCACGGATCCTTGATCTCCGCCTGCGCAACCGCTATGGCTTCTCCGCCTAGATACACTACGAAAATGAATGATGAGGCTTTGAGCACCCCGAGAAAGCCTCCCGGCGACGTGAGCTCAAAACTACCGCTTCCTTGGCTCGTGAGGAAACCGTAAGTGATGAATGCCACCAAGATGCCCAGCAGGATGACGACTAGCACCGTTTGGATTAGACCTGTTTCCTTCACTCCTTTCGTGTTGACCGCTACGAAAACGGCAACTGTCGCCACCGCCACCAGCGGTACATTGACAGCTGGAATGACGTAGGATACTAGATATGCAAAGCCGACAGCCGAAAACGCAGCGTAGAACATGTTGCTTAGCCACTCAAACCAGCCAGTGGCAAAAGAAGGGAAACCCCCGAAAGACGCCTTGGCAAAAGTGTATTCGCCGCCCGCGCTCGGCAGGGCTGCTCCGAGTTCGGCGTAGCTGAGCATGGTGAACAGGTTGATGATTCCGCACAGGATCATTGCGATTATCAGAGCCGTGCCGGCAAGAGTTGCCGCGTAGCCCAACGTGACAAAAACGCCTGCGCATATAGCGCCACCTATTCCCATCATGGTTGCCTGAAGAAGTCCCAACTCCCTCTTGAGACGCGTTTCGCCCATTCTTCAAGCTTCCTCGTTTCCTTCCCAGATGAGGATTGATCCGCTCGCAATCGAGATGGCGCTGAACACCATAAATGCAAAAATGTACAGGTAGACCTCTTCTGAGGCGATTGCCAACGCTTCTCGCACTGCGAGGCTTGCGTAGACTAGGAGGGCGAGGACCGCGACTATTCCGCCGAGTCCGCATTGAATTCCTCCAACAAGTTTGGACAGGGCCTTTCGAGCTTTTCCCATAAGGTTTCACCAGCGCGCGATAATGATAGCTGAGAAGGTGTCAAGCAGGCCGACGGCAACCAAGACAAGCGCAACCATCAAAAAATGTTTGGTTTCTAGCAAGGTGCTGACGTTCAGATATCCTGCAGCCGACAGAGTTGCCATGCCCAGCAAGACCAATCCGGCCAGAGTCAGAAAGCCACCGACCACCGCCACGAGCTTTGGCAAGCCCAGCCACTTACGAACCAACAGTTTTCACTCTAAATCCCTTTTGTCAGAGTCACCTTGTATAAGAATCTATCCACGAGAGGTTCCAGGCAGTACGTGACGCAATCAACCTTGGGACTCGCGAATCTCATAACGCATTTAAGCCAGCCGAGTTCATACTATCAAGACTGGTGAAGACTTGTCAAAAGAAGCGACCAGCTAGCCCTCCCCTTTTCCGTCTTGTCGCAGAACCGCCGCGAGCAGTTTCCGGAAGAGACTGAAAAAGCTGCAGTCTTCTGTTTTGCTGAAATGGAAAAGAGAAAGGGTGGCGGACTCGTCATAAAACAATCTCCAGAAAAGATAGGCTTCATAGCCAAAACATACTACCCCTTATGGCTCGCTCCCTTCCACGAAGCAAACCTGGTCTTCGACGGATTGAAAGCACACTCACACACACTGCTGAACTCAGAAATCCAGAAAATCACAGCCTTCACAGAAGACGCTCAACGAAGCTCCAGCTCCCGCCAAGCCTATGCCGCCTTCCTCTCGGATAACCAGAACCATTTTCAAGTGACAAACCGACAAGAGAAAATCGTCATAGACGGACTGGCTGCTGAACCTGCATTCCTGCAAGATTTCGACACCTATCTCTCTGAAGCAGCACCTTTTGAAGCATCCCGCGAGGTGATGGTTCTTCCCTCAACCATAGACGAAACCCTGATTCTGTCGGCAACAGATGAACTTGAAGGCCTGAGGAGAAGGTTTGCAGAGGAAGTCCGAGACCTAGGCAAAGGCATGAAGCTTCTAACCGCGACAACCAAAGGCTTTGCAGCAAACATACTTGACGAGATCAAGGAAACGAGAGACTCGTTCAATGAAGAACTCAAGAAACGCCGAGGCCCAGTTGAAGAAAAGACGAAGGAAATCCGCAGCAAATCCGATGCAGAAATAACCGTTATATCCAAGAGATTCCAGAAAGAGCTTCTCCGCCTTCAAAAGGAAAAGGTCAAGCGGGAAAAAACGAAAGACCAGCTGGACCATAGGATCGAACACTGCGAAGCCGAAATAAAGACAAGCGCAAAAAACAAGAACACCGTCGGCGAAAGAAAGTGGAAGGAAGAGCGGGAAAAACTGAAAAAAGAGCTTTCCATCATCGAATCGGAGATCAAGAGAGTCAACAAGTACCTGAAGGAGACGGAGGACAAGAAAACAGGGGAAATCCTCACAGCCAAGTCGAATTGCGACTCCAAGGTTCAAGAAGCGAACAGGGAATTGGTCGAGATCGAATCATCGAGAGATGCAAAAATCCAGATTCTCAAACAGGAAATCGCCAAGATGGAGGAGCTGACCTCTGCAATAACCAAACAGATGGACGAGGCGGCAAAAACGAGAGAAGCATCAATAGCGACGCTTGACAAGCTGGGCATACAACAGAAGCAAAAGAAACTGTCAATCGTCTATGTGTCGTTCTATCTGGTCTGCTTCCAGTCCGATTCGGGAAAACGCTACATGATCATTCCACCGTCAACCGTGAACAGCGTCAAGCTTCTCACGAAACTCAAAGGCGCCTTAGGCAAGGCGAGGATAAAACAGCTGTTCAGTCCTCGTTCGTCGACAGTAACTTCACTTCTGAACAAGCTTCCGTCCCTAATGGAGAAGAACGCAGTGTTTGAGAGAGAGACAAACGAGGCAGGCGAAAAGACTGACCTGTTGAAAGCCAGTGTCGCTCGTGAGCAGATTGAGAGCGGACTGAGGCAACTTAGGGCTGAAGGCTGGTTCTCGGACAAGGAATACGAAGCTTTCTCGAAGATACTGCCCTAGCCAACTGCAAGCAAGAACCGCGGCTTACTTTTTCCGTTTCATCAATTCCTTGTACCTGTCCATGGAGTAGGTGACTATCCTTCACGCTTCTCCAGCGTTTCTCCATTCTTTGAATCTCACCCACTTGTGGGGCTCAAGCCGCTTGTACGTTTCGAAAAACTCTTGTATCTCCTTAATCTTGTGCGGGTGCACATCCGTCATGTCATGGTAACCGTCGAATCTCGCATCATTCACGGGCACGGACAGTATCTTCGCGTCTTCCCCAGCCTCATCCTCAACGATCAGCGCCCCAATGACTCGGGCTTTCACTACGTAGCTGACCTCAAGCGGTTCGTAGCTCATCACCATTATGTCAAGCCGGTCGCCATCGTCAAACCATGTCTGCGGAACAAAACCGTACTCGACTGGAAAAACCACGGAAGAAGGAATCACACGGTCTAGAACGAAGGCTTCCCACTCGGAATGAAACTCGTACTCGTCTCTTGAACCGCTTACAACCTCACAACTACATTCAACAACTGAGGCGGCTTGTCGCCTGCTGGAACGTCCCTCTAAACATTCATGTTCTTCAACCCTTCAAAGCCAACCCCAAACCTACTAATTTATTTTTCCACAAAAAACTCAGCCAGCTTTGCAGTCTCCGATCGACGAAGCGTTTCCGCGCATTTTTTCGGGTCTAAGGGCTTGAACTCTAGGCCAAGCGTCTCTAATGTTCTCTGCACTTCCTTCGCAATGCTCGGAGCTGCAAGGATCCCTCGCACTTCACGATCTGCCCTGCTCTTTACCGCGTCAATGTACTTTGCAAGTTGGATCGCCGCCTCCTTTCCAGCCTTCTTCCGCTTAATCTCCACAACTACGAGTTTCCCATCCTTGTCCACGCCGTAGATGTCCACAAAACCTGGCTGAACCCTTTTCTCATAACTGATAGGCTTGAATCCCTCTTCCAACAGTGAAGGTCTGCACAGAATGGCTTTCTGCATGTCCTCCTCACTTGCATAAAGGGAGAACTCACCCGAGTCTTGGAGGCTTAGAGCAGAAACCATCTGGATTCGGTCAAAAAACACCTTAACGGATTCGGCTGGCTTCCGTCTTACGGCTCGAATTTCGAGCAAAGCGTCTTTGGCTTGAACGTTAAAAATGCATCCTGGAGGTTGCCAGTTAACTGGTTCATAACCGACTGAACGATGAACGAGGAGGGAGCCATCCTCCTTAATTATTAAGATGCGTTCACCAGGCTCAAGTTTCGACTTTGCTCTACCAAGGTAGTGCACCCAACAGTTGCCAACCACCAGCAGCGTTTTGCGTTGAGAAACAGCCTCTTTAACTGCCTTTTCTGCTTCTGCAACATTAGGCCTTACTAAAACATTTAAAGGCTTAAAGCTTGACAACGCATTTTCGCCAATAGATTTAGAAGACTTGTGCATACATAAGATTTCTGAAGAATTTGCTATGAGCGAATGGGATAAGAAACGTGGCTTGATGCATCGGTATGATTTAACAGCTCACATTTATGACATGCAATATGCTGAAGAACAGACTGCAAAAATTGAGGCAGCATTAGACGGTTTAAAAATGGAAAAGCACAGTCTGGTTCTGGATGCAGGTTGCGGAACAGGACTATTATTTGGTTATGTGGCTGATAAAGCAAAAACAACAGTTGGACTGGACATTTCTAGGAAAATTTTGCTTCAAGCGAAAAAACGTGCGGAAAATTTTCAAAATATACACTTGATTTTAGCTGATGCTGATAACATGCCTCTGAAAGAAAACATTTTCAGCCACGTTTTTGGTATTACACTCATTCAAAACATGCCAAACCCAGCTAAAACTTTGAACGAAATTAGGCGAGTTGCAAAAGAGTATGCCGCTATTGTTATTAGTGGTATGAAAAAAGCTTTTACGCTGGAAGAATTTGAAGAATTACTGCGGGATGCTAGCTATAATATTGTTGCTTTGAAGGATGAAGGCTTAAAATGTTATGTGGCAGTTTGCACCAAACTTTATCATTAAAATCTTGTGATTTTTAAACTAAAACATATATGAAAGTGGAATATTAGGCTATATTTCAACCATGGAGCTACCACATCATAAAGATGTGAATTGGCGGTTAATCGAATGCCGTTAAAGACAACAAAAACAGATACAGCAAAAGCATTAACGTTAGAATGGGCCTTGCACGTAAAAAACTACAAGCTGACCCTTGACAAAAACCTCTGCGTAGGCTGTCAAATCTGCACTTTAGCTTGTCCAAAAGAGGCTATCAAACTTGAGAAACAGCCTAAAATTCAAGGGGAAAAGGCTAAGAAAGCCAAAATTGACGTTGATTTGGCAAAATGCAACTTTTGTGGAATATGCGACATACTATGCCCATGCGGAGCAATAAAAGTAACAGTAAACGGAGAACATATCCTTTCAGTGGTTGAGAAGGAAAGTTTCCCACAATTGATCCGAGACATCCAAGTTGACACAAGCAAATGCCCCATAGACTGTGTGGAATGCGAAGAAGCATGCCCCTTAGATTTAATCAAGGTGACAAGGCTAACGGCTGATGGAAAAGTTGTTAAAAAAGTAACCAAAAAGAAGAGGGCGAAACTTCAAGTTAAAATTGATATTGAAAAAGAGCGTTGTCCATGTTGCAGAATCTGCGAATTCAAATGCCCTGAAGGCATCATGCACGTGCGAAAATTTATTCACGGAAAAATCCTCATTCGCCCAGAAAAATGTCCTGAAGGCTGCACAGACTGCCTGGACGTATGCCCAATAACTGGAGCACTTTACCTTTCTGACGAAGATAAAAAAGTACACGTAAACGAAATATTTTGCATTTACTGCGGAGCGTGCAAAGTTGTTTGCCCCGCTGAGGAAGCCTTGGAACTTAAGCGAACCAAAATAAGCCACACGCCTATTCGTTCTGGAGCGTGGAACAAAGCGCTGGAAAAGTTAGCTTCACCGATTGAAATGACTAAGGAATTGAAGGCTAAAGGTTCTTGGAAAGTGATGGAATCCGTAGAGAAGAGATTAGGATGGAAGGGAGAATAACATGGCAGAAAAGAACATTGAAGCCGAAGAGCCAAGGATAGGCGTTTTCATATGCCACTGCGG
>PEWI01000129.1:0-10409 GCA_002779555.1 Candidatus Bathyarchaeota archaeon CG07_land_8_20_14_0_80_47_9
TGGATTGCATTCGCCAACCATTTACTTCCCTCTGATTGTCGAAGAAGCGCTGATGATTGAGCCGACAGAAACCTTCGAGAAGGAAGAGCTTGACCGTTTCGTTGATGCAATGCAGAAGATATGTGAAGAAGCGTACACGAACCCCGAGGCAGTGCTCAAGGCACCGCAAAACACGTCTATCCCGCGGCTTGACGAGGTCAGGGCTTCTCATCCGAGAACGATGGCGTTGAGTTGGCGAATGTATCTGAAAAAGCAAGAGCAAAGGCAGTAGTCATACGTAACAGTTTATATATGATTCAAACGTCCTTATTCATAAAAAACCGTTGGATGTGCATAACTTGACAGAGCTAGAAGATATGGTGCGAGAAGCCGTGGGTCAGGTGGTAGACCCTGAGACAGGCTTGACTTTCGCTGAGATGCAGATGATTACCAACGTTAAAGAGGAAGAATCAGGCGTGGTCAAGGTGGAATTCATCCCGTCCAGCCCTTTCTGTCCCATCGCGTTCAGGTTGTCTATGGATATGAAGAACGCGGCGATGAAGGTTGCAGGGGTCAAGAAGGCTCTGATCTACTGTCGAGGGCACATGATGGAACAGCAGATCAACGAAATGACGAACAAGGAAGAGCAAAAATAGAAATCAGCTTCTCACTCATTTTGTTTCCTTCGGCTGTAGGGACACATATAGCGATGATTGAACAGTAATGGGTGTCGGTGGCAAGATTGGTCCGTCCTCAAAACTCATGCAAGGCAACGTGTCCCGCGGGTGAACATGAGATTTACTGTTGCGGCGCCCGAGTGCGAATCTCGAGAAAGGACGGCGTGGAAGTCTTGACCGAACCCACTGTTGAGTATTGTCCATTGCATGAATCATTGTATGGAACGAAAAACATTGATAAGGAGTCAGTGCGAAGAAGCGTGGAAATGAAGATTGCCCGCGGTGGGTTCTGTTGCCCGAACCGTAATTTTGACGCTGAACCCATCGTCGCATACGGAGCGTCTGAAATGATGCGAGTCTGGCTTGAAAAGCAACTCATAGACTGCGCTGTAGTTGTCTGTGAAGGGGCAGGCACAGTCATCGTAACTGACGGCAAGCTCGTGCAGTCAATCGGTGCCCGTCTGACAGGCATTGTAAAGACCTCGCCGATTCGGAGAATCATCAGACATATCGAGGCCAAAAGAGGAGCCATCTTGGACAAAGCCACTGCACGAATTGACCAAGTTGAAGGCGTCAAACGAGCTTCCGACTTAGGGTTCAAACGTGTTGCAGTCAGCGTTGCAGGGTTCCAGGCGAAGGCCATCAGTGAAATCAGGAAACTGGAATCACATTTCAACATGAATGCTTTGATTTTCTCGGTCTGCAACACCTGCGTGACCATGAAGGACGTGCAACATATTAGCAAGGCTGACATTGCCTGTACGAGTGCTTCGAGGATACTTCGAAACAAAATAGGAAGCAAGGCAGTACTGCAGCTCGGCGTCACGATTCCAGTTTATGCTCTTACGATAAGGGAAAGAGGTTCATTCTGGCTTATCTAGCTGAGTTTGACTACAAGCTCGTGGCCTTCAGAATAGGCAAACTGCCCTACTGGCCAGAAGGCAAAGGACCGAGACTCAGGAATTATATGAGAAACCAAAAACCTTAAGTATCGTTGCAATGTTATGTGTGTTGTTAAATGTATAAGGTGTTGAGATAGATTGGCAGTTGAAGGTTTCTCAGGAAATAAACAGCCAGTAGACGTGAAAGTAAGCGAATTGACCCCAGACTCAAGAGCAGTAAACGTGTTGGCTAAGGTAGTTTCGAAAAGCGAAATCAGAAACATCGCAGCAGGAAGGGACGGAGCAGCTCACCGCGTGTCAGATGCACTAGTCGGCGACGAAACAGGCTGCGTATACCTAACACTGTGGGATGACAACATCGAAAAAGTGAACGACGGCGACACGATAAACGTCAAGAACGGCTACATAAACTTGTTCAGAGGCAACATGCGCCTCAACATTGGCAGATATGGAACGCTCGAGATTTCAGAGAAAGCACTTGTAGGTGACGTAAACACTGAAAAAAACATGTCAAACCAAGTGTACGAACAGCCGAGACGATCATTCGGAGGGCAAGGCAGAGGAGGCTTCGGTGGCGGCGGAAGGGGCTACGGCGGAAGAGACAGACGCGGCGGCGGATACGGGCAAAGAAGATATTAGACACAGTTTGCTGTCTGAAGGATTTCCAGCCCTTTTCTTTTAACCAGAACCTCTTTTCAGTTCTTTGGAAGTTTGAAAATAGTTCTCTAAGTCCTACGTATTGATCATTTGTCCTGCCTCACTGATGTAGTTTGCGAAACCATAGTTCTTCTTCTCAATAAAGTCAATTCCGAGCTTGGGATAGAGCTTCTTTACTACTGACCTCTCAATGACTTCAGCACCTACACCGAATATTTTCCGCAAGGCTTCGTCGAAGGCTTCTGGCTTGTCTGGAACATCCTCTTTCTTCAAAGAACAAAGACTTTGGAGGTGAAAGTACACGGCTTCCCTCCCGCTTTCACCAAGCGTCAGCAGACCTTCATCGACAGCCTCAATCACAGCCTGTTTCAACCGATCTCCTCTCTTAACCAACTTGTTTCTAACCTCACAGCTCCCTAACATGAACGCAGAAGGCAAGCAGAAAAAAGACGTAAGCGAAGTCGAAAAGCAAGTCGACAGGGTGACCTGCATGGTAGGTTCTCCGCGAAGCCGTGTAAGTGAAAAGCACATCTCCAAAAGCGTTCAGCAGAATACCTGCATTAATCAGGGCCCATGATTTTCAAGTTTCCTTTGACGAAGACCAAGAGACCCAAAATCGACACAGACAACAAGACAAGATCCAAGACAGGGTAAGTAAGGTCTACAACCATGGTGACCAGGTCCGTTTCAGCTTGGGTAGTCGGCGCTATCAAAGCTGCTGAAACAAGAATAGCTGACACAACAGTGATCGTTGAAAAAATGGCCAGCGTCTTTCGGGACAACGCAGACCCGAAGGTCTTGACATACAGGTAGAGTGCTACGAAGAAAGGAACATACCCACCCAACCAGAACACATCCGCAACGGATGGGTATGGTATTTCAACATTCAAAATAAGCGTGTAGCCTGCCCAGATTGCTTCTCCGAGGAACCACATGAATAGCCCTAGGGTGAAAAGCAGCCATAGGATGGAGAACCGTTCTTTGGCTCCATGCAATATTTCTGCAATGGAAAGCCAGATGAAACGACAGCTGTGCCTGCTATGAGTGGTGGAAAAGCTTCAGAGAAGAAGGACATGAACTCTGGATAATAGCCCTGAAAAGCGTACAACAGTAACAAGCCGGTCAGCAGAACTATAGATACCTTGTAGGCAGTCAGCATGTAGAACGTTTTCCCTATCTTTCTAGAGTCTGCAATTATTCCGATCGATATTTATGCCTTTTGAACTGTTTGCAACGCAAGCCAGAAACAGTGTGATTGACGTGCTGACAACCTTGGAGTCTTTTTCAGTGGTCTACCGCAACACTTAAAATCTATTGTTCAAGACATCAACATCACCTTTAGTAGGAGACAAATAGGATGGTGCAACCAAAAAAGGAAGAGAGAAAACCAACGGTTGACGAATTGCTCGCCAAAGCCAAGAAACCATCGCAGTTGGCCTCTCCGCTTCACAGGTTCTATGAAGGCAAGCTACAAGTGATGCCTAAGTGCTCCATAACAAGCCCAGCGGACTTCGCAATCTGGTACACGCCAGGCGTAGCCACGCCGTGCAAGGAAATTCAGGCGAACGCTGACAAATCCTTTGAACTGACAAACCGATGGAACTACGTGGCCGTAGTGACGGACGGCACAAGAGTGCTTGGATTAGGCAACATAGGTCCAGAAGCAGCCTTGCCCGTCATGGAAGGAAAAGGCTTGCTGTTCAAATACCTAGGCGGCGTAGACGGATTCCCAATCTGTTTGAGAACCAAAGACCCAGACGAAATAGTCAGGGCATGCGAACTCATCGAGCCATCATTCGGCGGCATAAACTTGGAGGACATAGAAAAGCCGAAATGCTTCTACGTGCTTGAGAAAGCAAGAGAACGCCTCCATATACCAGTGTGGCACGATGACCAGCAGGGAACAGCTACAGTGATTCTCGCAGGCTTGATGAACGCATTCAAGATAGTAGGCAAAAAACCGAACCAGAGCTTGATTACCTTGGTCGGAGCAGGCTCAGCCAACGTACGAACAGCGTACGTCTTGATAAGATGGGGAATGAAACCAGGCAACATAATAATGGCAGACACCAAAGGCGTAATCTACCCAGGAAGAGAAGACATAAAGAAAGAGGACAACCCGTGGAAGTATGAACTGTCACAGAAAACAAATGCAGAAGGCAGACGAGGCGACATAACCGAGGCTTTCAAGGGCGTTGACGCAGTCGTAGCCGCATCCAAGCCGGGACCAGGAACGATAAAGAAAGAATGGATATCAATGATGGCAAAGAACTCGATAGTCTTCGCCTGCGCAAACCCGATACCTGAGATTTGGCCTTGGGAAGCCAAAGAAGCAGGAGCTCGGATCATCGCAACGGGAAGAAGCGACTTTCCAAACCAAGTGAACAACAGCCTCGGATTCCCAGCAATATTCAGAGGCGTCTTAGACGTGAGAGCGAAAACCGTGACTGACGACATGTGCATAGCCGCTGCCCAAGAGCTGGCGAAGTTCGCCGAAGAACGCGGAATGCATGAAGAAGACATTTTGCCCCGAATGGAGGAATGGGAAGTCTACCCGCGAGAAGCCGTGGCATGTGCATTGAAATCGATAGACCAAGGAGTGGCACGGATCAAGCCCAGCAAGAAGGAATTGTACGACAAGGCCGTTGCAATGATTCAGAACGCGCGAGAATCTACGAGACTGTTGATGAAAAACGGGCTGATAAAGCAGGCACCGCCAGAAGACAAACTGTTGAAATGAAAATAGGCTTATGTAAACAAAGATTTGCGTGCAAACACCTGAATCTTCCTCTTTTTCACCTAGGTCTTAGAAAATTATTTAAACTCTTCCATAGAGAATAGGGAGACCAGGGAGAAACACAATATGCGATCGGATTATACCCTATACGTAGTGGCTGTAATATTCTTCGTCTTGACCACTGTAGTGTCAGCATATCAAGTGGAATTCAGAGACGTCTGGGTTGTCACAACCGCCGTTCTCGGACTCCTCTTCATAGGTCTGGGCTATTCCCAGAGACCGAAGCCACAGCCCGTAGCTGCAACCACAACAGTTGAGATACTAACTGCAACTCCTCCTCCAGCACCACCGCCAGTTGCTTCACCTGTCACCGAGGTCGTAGAACCCAGACCTGTAGCAGTGACAGAAACTATCCTGCCAAGATTGAGACTTACAAAGATAAGAGGCATAGGACAAAAGCGCGCAGGGCAACTGAAGGCTCTGGGCATAAACAACCTCATGGATTTAGCCAACGCTTCACCAAAGGATCTGGCAGCGAAGCTGAATGTCTCGCCGAAAATGACTGGAAGATGGATTGACAGCGCAAAACAGCTCACTGGGAAATCCTGAGACCTTTGCATTTAAAAGGTGCGCTAGGTTACAGCATCGAGATTCTTACTATATTCCTTCTTTCCAACCGTCGTATTGCATCTAGAAACTCGTTTTTCTTCTTGCCCGTTAACTTGAAATCCCAAAGCATCTGTTTCACTGGTATAGCCGCTTTCCCAAAATTCGCGTCTTTCTTGTAGAGGTTCCTCACTATCAAGCGTTCAAGTCTCCCACACCGCCAAGTAGTGTTCCGGATGAGGATGACTATGGCTCTGACCAGCTTCTGAGTTTCACGGTCTTTCTTCTCACTCAAGGACTTTTCACGATTAATATTTACAAACATGGAACCTTTTAGAGTTTGCGTTCGCAACCTTTACAAGCTCAAAAGTAAGAAGAAAAGGCGTGAAGCATGAGGCATTTGAGGGGAACGAATGTTGCAAGGTCAAACGGGAAAGATCTGTTTCGCTCGCATCCTCGAAGGCGAGGATTTGGCTGAAGCCGTGAAGAAAAGGATAGAAGAAAGCAACGTTAGAGCTGGGATGTTCATGTTGATTGGCAGTTTGAAGGATGCGGTCTTGGGATATTACAGGGATGGGAAATACGATTATGTTCGGCTGGAAGGGCCATTAGAAATAGCCTCATGCATGGGAAATGTGGCAGTAGACGAAAAAGGTGATACTGTTATACACGCACATGTGGTTCTTTCCAACGAGAAGTGCGAGGCTTTTGGCGGCCACTTGGCGAAAGGTTCTCACGTAGGGGCCACAGCGGAGCTCGTCATAATCGAGGGCTTAAACGTTAACCTCGTGAGGTCGCCCGACGAGAAGACAAGGCTGAATCTTCTGAGGTTAAGTTAGGGCCTTCCTAAGGTGTATCCCGTTGGCGTTTCCGTAATAGTTCTTAAGCTTGTTGACCTTCCTGTATCCGGATTTTTCGTAAAGCCTTACCGCGGCGAGATTATGCTCTCGCACTTCGAGATGGCATGTCTTGACGCCTTTTTCCATGAACAGCTTTTCGATTTCCTGCAGTAGCTGTAAGCCAATTCCTTTTCGGCGGTAGAGTGGCGACACGTCGATTGTGAGTATGTGTCCCACAAACGCGTTTCTGTCAGCGTATATCATGCCTATGATAAAACCAGCGATTTCTCCATCCATTCTGGCAATCAAGCTTACCGAGTTGTAATCAGTCAAGAGATGAGCGATCTGCTGCCTTCCAAAAGCTTCTTGTTTGAAGCATTCCGTCTCAACTTCATACAGTCTGTCCAAGTTTTTGATCGAGGCGTCTTCTATCGTTATCGGCATTTGGAACATCGTTTCAACGTTAAGCAGAGCGGAATTTAGGTTTTTCCAGTGCTAGGCGCAACGGCTGCATCTGAGGTCGCCACTATAGATTTTATGCCAATCCACTGCTGTGCTACAAAGCCGATGAAGAACCTCAACCACAACGTTAGAAGCCGCCAAAGGATTGTGGCAGTGAAGCTTACGTTGTACGGTACTCCGAAAAGTATCAGCAAGCTTGAAAGGGTTATTTCTGGCAGACCTACTTCAAAGGGAACGCCCACCGGTATGGACTTCACAGCGGCAAAAATCGCGGAGATTATCAGTATTGCGTTCCAGCTTATTTGCGAATACCCTATTGACAGGAATGTCAGGTAGAAAACGACCAGCGAGAGCACCCAAGACGTGATTGAAAAGGAAATTGCGATGAACAGCGTTTTAGGCGCGTGGCCATACTCTTTTATTGCTACGTGGAAAGCTTTGGTCGATTCTATGACCTCCTGTCTGAAGCTATCCAGCTTCCAGTGGCTTCTTGTTATCCATTCGGCGAAGCTGATAATTGCGTCTACTATGCGCATGGTCCAGTTTTCTTTGACGCATAAGAGAAGGGTTAGGGCAAGGAAAAGGAAAGTTATCACGATGATGAACAGTATTAGCGTAAATATCACGCCATAAAGCAAGTTCTCAGCAAACAGCAAGATCGCGCCTACCAACAGCGTCGCAATGCTCATTCCCATTCCAATCAATCGCTGCGCCACAATGGAGGCCGTGGCCTTGCCTGCACTGCCGTTTTGTTCCTTATTCACCAAGTATATCTTCGTGATCTCGCCGCTCACTGATTCTGCAGGGATCAGTGTGTCGATGAATATTCCGACCCACACGTAAGTGAATTCTTTGAACCATGAGATTTTCACGGAAAGGAATCGGATCAGCGAATGCCATGCGAGGGTGAAGAATGCCGTGTCAAGCAGAACGGTTATGGTGGCTAACAAGTAAAGGTTGAGGTTGATGTGCTCGGCGGTTGTGATGATTTCCGGGATGTCGACGCTGAAAAGGTATATGTAGACAAGGAAGGCCACGAGTCCGATGACTGGCAGAAGGAAAGTCTTCCATGTGATCTTATACTTAGGTGACGTCAAAAGCGTAGACACCCATTGATGAAAGCAACAAGGCACAGAACATGATTATATATTTTGTCAATCTTCGCGGCGAATGAGTGGCGCTCCAATTCCTTCCGCATAGTACAAAGTTTAACTACGCTACGGCGATATTGTTTAATAGGATGAGTTGGCGATGTTGAAAGGTGTTCATTTCCTTCTCACGTACAGGTGTGACTTGGAATGCGACCATTGTTTTGTTTGGAGTAGTCCCAAAGCGAAAGGTGTGTTCACCATGGAACGGATAAACAACATTCTCACTGAATCAAAGAAGCTGGGAACTGTAGAAACAGTCTCAATAGAGGGAGGCGAACCCTTCCTGTACTACCCAATCATGGTGAAAACAGCAAGAAGAGCCATGGAGCTCGGTTTCCGCGTTGAAATCCTTTCAAACTGCTATTGGGCCACCTGCGTGGAGGATGCCCAGGAATGGTTAATTCCATTTGCTGAGGCCAAGAACGTTGAATTGACTCTGAGCAGCGACCTATACCACGGAGAAAAATGGGCGACTGAAGAGGTAAAAAACGCGGCGAGAGCGGCAAAGGCATTGAACTTGAAGTCTGATATATTGGCTGTCAAGTATCCCCTTGCCGAGATTCCTTGCCCAAGTGAGATTGAAGGAGCGAAGGTTGGTCTCTGGGACCTAGCTTACAGAGGTCGGGCCTTCTCAAAATTCACGGAAAAAGCAAGTAAGAAAAACTGGTCAGAATTCACGAAGTGCCCCTTCGAAGACTTTACCCATCAGCAGAGGGTGCACGTTGACCCGTTTGGATACGTTCATGTTTGCCAAGGCATTTCAATTGGTAATGCGTGGGAGAAACCGTTCTCAAGGGTCATCAGCGAATACAACCCATATGAAAACCCGATCCTTGAGCCTTTGGCTCGAGGCGGTCCAGTGGCATTAGTTGAGAAGTTCAACTTGCCTCACGATGAAGTCTACGCTGATGCATGCCATCTTTGTTACGCTGCCCGCTTGTCACTACGTCACAGATTTTCAAGCATTCTAGGCCCTGACCAAATGTACGGAGAACTCGAGCAATAGTAGCCGGAGTGGCATACGGAAGTTATAAAGGGCGAGTTTTCTACTTAGAAAGGCTTGGGCGATACGGTGCTAACGAGGGAAAAAGCTTTCGGTCTATTAAAGAAAAACGTTCAGAAAAGAAATGTCATTTATCACATGCTTGCTGTGGAAGCCATAATGCGGAGCCTAGCCAAACATTTTGAGGAGGACGAGGAGAAGTGGGGTTTGATTGGGTTGCTTCACGATATTGACTATGAAAAGACCGAGATGACACCCGAAAAGCATAGTCTTCTAGCTGAAGGCATGCTACAGGGTTTGGTTTCTGAAGAGATCATCAGAGCCGTCAAGACTCACAATCATCCGCACACACATGTCATGCCTGAAACAAGGATGGAGAAGGCTCTGATCGCTTGCGACGCCATCTCAGGCCTACTTGTGGCATGTGCCTTAGTGATGCCTTCAAAGAAGTTGGCGGAAGTCAAGGTTGAGTCCGTCGCAAAGAAGTTTAAGGACAAAGATTTTGCAAGGGGGGCAGAGAGGGAGAGGATTGTCGTGTGCGAGGAGATCGGTGTTCCAAGGGAAAGATTCTTTGAGATCGCATTGAATGGCCTCAGAAGCACGGCTCCTGAAATAGGTCTATAGGAACAGAGTTGATGCTCGAATTCTTAAATAGAAAAGCGGGTCTCTAATTAGAGACGTGAAGGTTCGAGGTTACGACTCATGGCGGACACGGTCAAAGAAATTGAACTGAAGAAGATCAGCCCGAGCAAGCTCAATCCACGATTGGAAGTCAACATTGAGCGTCTTAACGAACTTGCTGAAAGCATAAAAGAGGTTGGACTACTTGAGCCAATCATCGTCAGACCGCTGACCAACGGATTTGAAGTTGTGGTCGGAGAGAGACGGTACAGAGCATCGCAGCAGGCCGGACTCGAAAAGATTCCTGCCATTGTGAGAGCTTACAGTGATGATGAAGTGGCCCAGCTGAACCTTATCGAGAACATCCAAAGAGAGGATTTGAGCGCGGTCGAGAAAGGAAAAGTATGCAAATACCTTCTTGACAACTGTCCGGGAAAGTATCCCTCTCAAACCGCATTAGCGAAGAAAATCGGGGTCAGCAGCGATACTGTTTCTCTCTGGCTGCGAACAGTAGAGGTAGTCCCCAAGGAGGCACAGAAATACGTTGCGCCTTCAACAATTTCGGGCGACGTTCCAGAAGGCAAGATTGACTATTTGACAGCGGTGAAAGTGGGGCGCGCAGTTGAGGAACCAGAGAAGAGAGTGGAAGTCATCAAGAAACTGGCTGAAAGGCGGCTTCCCGCTAAGGAGAGAATGCAGGTCATTAAGAGGGTGGCTCTTGAGCCGGAAAAGCCCATAGAGGAAATCATCGAGGAAGTGGCTCAAGCTCCGTATG
>PEWI01000129.1:10427-10958 GCA_002779555.1 Candidatus Bathyarchaeota archaeon CG07_land_8_20_14_0_80_47_9
GCGACAAGGAACCATTGCTTCAAGGCACAAAAACCCAGACTTCCCGAATAGATTTGCCAGACCCCAAGATCAAGACGGGAGCGACCGTTCGCGCCACCATATGGGAGCCGCACATTGCAGACCTGCAAATTACGTCGGTCGAAAGAAAGAAGCTCAGGTACTTTGATGAAGAAGATGCAAAGAGGGAAGGAGGCTACGCGCTGGAAGAGTTCAGGAAAAGATGGAAGAAGACTAATGGAGAATGGGACGAGAACCAACTTGTGTACGTGATACATTTCGAGAAGTTGAAATAGTTTTTTGGGCTGCACGAGAAAATGCTGAATAATGATCATTCGGCATCAATGATGGCAACCATATCCAACGCTATGATGGAACATTGTCATTCTCTGATCATCCTATATTCTTGCTCACTCTTTGCTCCCACACCTAACTCAGCTGCTCTTCTTATCTGCATGTAGCTCCACGCATCCTCAGTCAGGCTTGTCCCTTCATAGCTTTTCATGACTTTTACCGCTTCTACATCCAATGCTA
>PEWI01000139.1 GCA_002779555.1 Candidatus Bathyarchaeota archaeon CG07_land_8_20_14_0_80_47_9
AGCATGTCTATGAGTTTTGGACTTTTCGGCTTATCTACACACTTTATAGTTAGATCTAAAACGTCTCTGTCAATCTTGCGCAGAGATTTCCACCATACAGGCTTTCTCTTGGCCTCTTCCCGAACCTCCGCCAAATAAGAAGAGTCAAACATACCGTTAAGCTTCGCATCTACCGGCGGATGCACGATGGGCGATGAAGGGTCGAACTTTAGCCGTATGTAGAAGCGTCCATCCTCGCTCCACCTCTCCACAGCCTTACCCGCCTCAAAGAGCTTCCTAGCCTTCGCTTGATTACAAGGCATCAGCCGCTTGCCACTAGCTGATACGACGGGAATTCTGCCGATTGCGGCATCCCCATCCAAATCTTTCAAGTTAAACAAAGCATTCATATAGCACTAACCCACCAATTCATCTTCGCATTTATGTTATGTAAATGCATATAAAAGTTTATGTTAGAAGCCGAACTCGCTCGTGAACGTCACAGAGTTCAAATCGGCCTTCTTGGAACCCCTCTTCATATTCGTAACAGAGGAAAATGTTATGAGGATATTTTTGCATACAATACGTCAGCGGTCAGGCTGGCGTTGGGAATGAGTGACGCTGAAATCGAAAGGGCAGTTAAGGAAACGGTGGGGTGCACCCTCACCATCCCATGCAAAGACTGTGCTATGATGGACACGTGCATGATGAAGGTGATAGAGGTTTGTGAGGGAATAACAGCCAAAAAGTGTCCAAACTGCAACTCACCTATGGAATACCATGGAAGCTATTGGGAAGTGCCCCAACTGCCTACATAAAATCAAAGTCGCTTAGGCCTCTGCCTCAACTTAGCCAGCGGCTTCCTCTTAAGTGGAACGCCGCAAACCACAACGGTGCCGTCGTCACCCAAACCAACAAATTCTACATTCAACCGCATCAACTGACTTTTGTCCGCAACCACCGTTAACACACCGATACACCAAGAGTTTGAAATACGGTTTTATCCTCAAGAAGTATATAACAGTTATCTACATTTCAGAACAATATCCAATCTCTCAAAAAAACGCAAATCTCATTTTGACGCTAAATTGAACGCATTCGACAATCACTAAACACGCACTCAATCCTCAAAATCTCAATTTACAAGCCCATGCAAATAATTTGTCGATTTAAGCCATAGTTTTAAATTTTCAAACTCAACGTCTCTAATTGATTCTCCCTTATTTAGTCCTCAGCGTTTGGCTGTTCTGCTATGGACTTATAAAACCTTTAATCCAAAACTCAACAAGGAAAAAGATGAGTATGCGGGTTTCGCCGCTTTAATCGCATTTGTTACGCTTGACATTTGCTTGGATTCTGCCAAAACAGGTAAACCTTCGTCTGCAATAAAAAACCGCACACTTTGATTAGACGTGCAAGCGCGCTAGGCATCCAAAACCCTAAACCAGACACGCTTACGAAAAGCCCGGCGCTTAACCGAAGCAAAAAATTCACGGGTTATTATCATGGCCCCTCACAACATTAAATTATAATTGTTTGATGCCCTAACCTTAAAAGGTTTACCATCGTGTCAAGTCAACTTTCCAACGTTACACTTGTATAGGTCTGCAGGGAACGCTTTTACTCCTCTGTGGAATCGGGAATGGTTAAACCAGTCCTTGTACTCGCCTATTTTGCCTTTGAGCCATTCAGGAAACTTCCGCAGCGGATTAATGAACTCTCGATTCAAGCTCTGAATGCACCGTTCAACCTTGCCCTTGTCCTGCGGATAAGAAGGATGAGCAAAATGCGCCTCAATCCCGTGCTCCCTGCACCAGTCTTTCCATTGCTCCTTAAACTGCGATCCATGATCAGACAAAATAGCCTTCGGAAGCCTCTTCTGCTTTTCCAACACGGCTACTGTTTCAGCCGTCGTCAACTCATGATCAAACTGCTCAGCACAAACGATGAACCTGCTGTAATCGTCGATGCATACTAGAAACCAGAACTTCTTGCCCTGCACGCTAAAGGGTCCCTTGAGGTCTATCTGCCACAGCTCATCAGGAGCTGTAGCCCTGAAGAACTTCCAGCGCTTAAACTCACGCTGATAACCGTTTTGATTGTTCCTTGCGAGGACGTTGTTTATGGTTTCTCTTGAGAGACGTGCCCCTTGAACGCAACTCACTGATTCCAAGATGAAGCTCGGCAGGTTCCATAGCCCTTGTTGTATACGGGCGGTTCCCCATTTGAAGGTGGTTCTCAGCTTGAGGATGGACAGCTCAACTTCCATTGTGACTTTGCTTTCCTTGGGCTGCCTGGGTTTGTCTTTGAAGGTTTCTGTTCCACGATGCTTGCCCCTTCCTAGCCACCTGTAGACGGTTTGCCTGGTGGTGTTGAACGTTTGTGCGATGCCGGTGACCGTTAAGTCTTTCCTAAGCTTCCTGAAGGCTCCCCTAATGTCAGGAGATAGCCTCACACCATCACCAGACAACCCATTATGCTTGCACTAAGAATAAGAGTGTAACGTTAGAAAGT
>PEWI01000066.1 GCA_002779555.1 Candidatus Bathyarchaeota archaeon CG07_land_8_20_14_0_80_47_9
AGGAAAAAGCAGAGGAGAAGAAAGAAGAAACCCTCGAAGAGCCAGTTGGAGCCGAAGAAGAGGCGCCCGCACCAGCCGAAGAGGAAATCAAACCGCCAGCAAAGGAAGAGAAGGCTGAGGAAGAAGAAGAGATAGTTGAAGAGAGAACCTACACGATTCCGCTGGGCAAGGCGTGGATTACGCCGCCGAAGAGAAGGACTCCGAGGGCCATGCGAATGGTACGGGCTTTCATAAACAAGCATATGAAGCTGGAAGCCCGAAAGGAAGGAGAAGAAGAGGAAGAGGAACCCGCGCAGCTTGTTATCAGTCGCGAAGTCAACGAGAAGGTTTGGGAAAGAGGCATAGAGAAGCCGCCGAGGAAAATCCGAGTGCGGGCTGCAAAAGACAAAGATGGGAACGTTACTGTCTACTTGGCTGAAGAAGATTAATGCTTTCGATCGATCGAATATAAAACAGTGAACGATTCATAAAAACACAAGGACAACAATCACACGACTAAAATAATAGCCACAACAACAAGACTAGGCTATCTGCTTTGGTCTTCTAAAGAGTCTAACAGGAAACTTGTTGGCGTGCGCGTGACCTCTTTTTTCAGCTACTTTTTGACCTACTTCCTTCATCAGTTTCTTGTTCATTCGCTGGATCCTACGAGTAACATCCCACCTCTTTAACCCATATTCAGCAAGCTCCGATTCAATAGTTGAGGGCAGCAAACCCTAGTCAGGTATACGTTCAAACTCTCGACTCACTGATGATGCGGGGATCAGGTTTAAACTCGGTTTAAATTCTCGGGATTGCACCCAAAACCTAGTATTTATTTTGTTCGGAGTTTTCTCTGATGAAATCCTTTAACACCTCTTTCACGGGCATCTCAAAAATCTCGCGCAAACGATTCAACAGTTTTGTTCCATTTTCGGTTATTGCGTAGTATTTGATGCGGCGTCCACCCTTTTGTGTCCACTCGCCAGCTACGAAACCCTCTTTTTCTAACTCGTATAGGAGAGGGTATATTATCCCTGGGTGAAATTTTTGCCCAGTTAATCTCTCTACGTCCTTGACAATCCTGTAGCCTGACATGGGCTTCTGGCTTACAAGCCATAGGATAATGGCTCTGCTGAAGCCTCTCACGATAGCTCTAATCAGGTCGCTTTCTGCTTCAGCCGTAGAGTGGACACCTCATGAGTGAGTTTTCATACATCCCACATTCTTATTAACTTCTTTCCAACAATTCCGCCAGAAGGTTGATATATCAAAATCTAAAACATTATAGTGGGCAAAGGCTATGGTTGACGCTGTCAATGCATTCCTGCGTGGTCTCGACAGACCGCTCATACTTTGGCTTATATCCGAAGGCCCCAAGCACGGATATGGACTCATCAAGGAAGTTAAGAGATTAACAGGGCAGAAGTTGAAGCCAGGTACGTTGTACCCTCTTCTTTACTGGTTAGAAGATGAAGGTTTTGTAGTAGGTGAATGGATAAAAAAGGGTCGGCGGGACTTGAGATGCTACCGTTTAACCGAGAAAGGAAAGGCTCTTCTTGCGCAAGTGCATGGTCTTTTCCACAAGCCTATCAGAAGGGTAATTGCTGATTTGTTAAGTGAGCGAAGAGAAAACTGAGTTTACAAGCCAAGTATTTTTCCAACCAGCACATAAGCTCCTACTACAACCATTATGACAATTCCGTATTTTCTTGCTGCTTTTTGTAGGCTGACAAAATTTTCTGCTGTTGGATTTTTGATCGTGCTTACATAACGCCTGACAATTGGTATGCATAATGGGAGTGGTAAGAAAAACGCAAGAAAATAGTTGGAAGGTAACAAGCCAAAGGCTGCGTAGATGAAAACTAAGAAAACGTTTATGAGAGATAGAAAGCCTGCAACAAAAATGCCTTTCTTTATTCCATACTTGACAACAAAGGTTTGAACTCCGGTCTTCCGGTCCGCTTCATAGTCTCCGAGTGCCTGCAAAATGTGACCGCTAGAATGAGCCAACATCAATGGCACTGTACTTACCACTATGAGTGAAACATCAATGTTTTGTTGGTAAGATACGCCCAAACCTATTAGAAATGGAAGTAGACCAGCACCTATGCCTGAAACAACAAAATCAATAGCCGGCACAGCTTTTAGCCGAAAAGGCGGGGCAGAATACGCGGTCCAAAGGGCAAGATAAACAAGAAACAACGACATTAAACGGGCATTAACTAAAAATACTAAGAATAAACATGAAACCATCAGGGAAAGCGAAAGAATTAACGCCGTTCGTGGCGCCATTCTTCCAGAGGCAACAGGAAGACCAGATTTTGCTGTGTTCTCCCGATCTTCCTCCTTGTCAAAATACTGATTCAAAATAAATATCCCAGCGGTAGCAAATGAGAAAGCAAAAAAGAGGACAGCAATGCGTTCAGGGGGAGGTAAACCTAGGAAAACGCTTCCGAAACCAAAACAGAAGATCCATCCAATCCAGTTATCAATTCTAGCAACCTCAAGGTACCCCTTGAGAATCATCATAGGCTTTCCCTCTTTTTACCTTTGCAGAAAAATGGAAACCGTTGGAAATCATCGTGTGAGTCAACTAAGCCAAATACTATGAAGAGGAATAACAAAGATTGACTATACATCACTTTTCATTTTGTCTCCTTAGGTCGTGACAGGCGCATTTCCTCGTAGGATATGACCTCTCCCGTGTTCATGTTTACCTGAACCTTAAAAGAACTAACGGCGGCGAAGA
>PEWI01000118.1:0-1387 GCA_002779555.1 Candidatus Bathyarchaeota archaeon CG07_land_8_20_14_0_80_47_9
CTTTTTTGACTGAGGCAATTTCTGCTTCTGCGAATCCTATCGCGGACCCGCCTAGTTTATGCATGGCCGATTCGAAACTTAAACGCGTGCGGGTGCTTGCTTCGAAAAACAGGGTTGCGAGGATTTTTCCTCTGAGCATGTTTGAGCCTTTCGCGGCTAAAGGTTCCATGTTTTTTGCGGTTTCGAAAATGTAGTTGATTTCTTCGCGGGAGAAGTCTTTGATCGAGATTATGTCTCTGCCTTCAAACTCCAAACTCCCACCTACAACAACTCTATGCAACTACTAAATAACTTTTTATTAATCGTGGAACAGCCTGCGAGTGGTGTGAAAGTTAAAATCTTTTATTTATGTTCGGGGTATAAGCCTCTTCTTAGAAGAAGGTTCGGCATGAGTGAGACGGAGTTGCGTGTTTCTAAAATCAAAGATGGCACAGTAATTGACCACATTACCCCCGGTTACGCGCTGGATGTTGTAAAGATTCTGGGAATAACTGGAAAGGAGAAAGGTCCTATAACGCTCGCGATAAATGTGCCGAGTAAGCGCTTCAAGACCAAGGACATTGTCAAGATTGAGGGCAGGGAACTGAATCCGCAGGAAGTGCACAAAATCGCCCTCTTGGCTCCACATGCCAGCATCAACATCATCCGTGATTATAAGGTCGTGAAAAAGCAGGAGGTCAAACTTCCGAAAGTCATCGAGAACATCATCAAATGCGTCAATCCGGCCTGTATAAGCAACAGTAATGAGCCTGTCAAGGCAAGGTTTTACGTTGATTGTGAAGATCCGCTGTTGTTGAAGTGTCATTATTGTGGTTACATAATGGAGAAGAAGGATGTGCTTCAGCGGTTTTAGGGTTGTTGGTGGTTGTTCGGAACCCGAGATAAATGCTTATATCGTAGGATAGACGATATCTCTAGTGCGAATATGCCTCAAACCAGACATATTCGTGCATGTGTAGAACCCAAATAGCACGCGCGTGATTTTAAATCATGTGCAGCTGAGTGAAGCCGTCGGTCGGGATCAACGTTGCTTCAGGAAGCTTGTTGTGTAGCGAGCTGAAAGGTGGACGATTAGACTGCTTTCGTTGCTTCTTCCATGAGCTGTTCGTGGGCTTGCTGGAACAGTCTTTCCAAATAGCTCTTTCCTACCAGTTTTCCCTTGCCTATGCCTTGGCATTCCCTAGTATGCGAAAACCTGTGTCTTCCGTCTTTCGTGGTTCTCAGTTGGAAGGGATAGAACTTGCAGATTAGCGGTCTTGACGCGTAGATGGTGCAGATATTCTCTTTGAGAAAGAGACATTTTCCTTCTTCCTCTGTCTTCTTCATCACATAAACATAAGGTTCGCGACCCTCAATCTGCACAGCGAATTCTTCGGCAGGCTTGAAG
>PEWI01000118.1:1728-2729 GCA_002779555.1 Candidatus Bathyarchaeota archaeon CG07_land_8_20_14_0_80_47_9
TTTTCGTCAGCACAAACCAAAATCCAAGGCAGAACAAAGCTGAATTTGCACGGAGTAGGTCTGTCTGGAAGTCCTTAATCAGTCTTCCATGCTTGCATAATAGGCTTTCTTCAGTCCGCAAATACAAGTCACCATAGAGAAGCAGACCGATGCCCACCGCAGATAGCACGCGCGCGCTCTGAACGTTTCCGCTTGGGCAAGATTTATATCTGTGATTTTCTATTCGATAATCATCGAATTAAAAAAGTGAAATATGAAATTAAGGGTCGTGATAATCGAATGTCAGAAGACCTGAAAGAAGAGATGAAGAAACTCAAAGAGCAAATAGCTGACCTCCAAGATCAACTCAAAGACGTGATCGACGCGGAGCGAAAGAAAGGCCATGGAGTCTACATTGACATCGGCAATGCTGTTCGAGGATATGTTGAGGACGAAATACAGGCTGTTGCAGAAGGTGTACATGGCGAACTTGAAAAATCCGTGTTCATAGGCCCTAGAGGCGTCAGGATATTCAGAAGAAGGGCACCTGACAGCGAAGAAGACGAACACAAAGTTAGTCTCGCAGAGGTAGCCAAGGTAATGAACGCTCTCGGTCATGAGCACAGGTTAAAGATATTGGACGGACTTATGAGCGGTGGGAAATACATAAACGAGCTGCAGGAGCAACTCTCAGAGATTACTACGAGCACTCTTTCAAGCCACCTCAACGTGCTTGAAGAGGCAGGATTAGTTGTTCAGGAAAAGGTGAGGGGACGCTACCTCATCACTATGCCTGGTAGAACAGCTTACAAGATGGCCACGAAAGCCGGCGAGCGCGTCCGTCAGGATGACGAAGAGTGTCACACGCACTGTTGTGATTCTGATGAATCTGATGCGGAACAAGTTTGAGATGAAGTGAGATCATGCGGAAGGATTACAAACTTGACAGCATTATTTCAAAGATAGCTGAACCGCTGGTGTTGTGGCAAGCTGAGAAAGGCTTGGTGGAGATAGGCAAAGAC
>PEWI01000021.1:0-783 GCA_002779555.1 Candidatus Bathyarchaeota archaeon CG07_land_8_20_14_0_80_47_9
AGGAGCGATTGTCAACGTTAGCTCTGGCACTGCGCTGATGTATTTGCCGTACAACGGTGCATATTCGGGCTTGAAACGCGCGCTTGCTAATATCAGTTTGACTGCAAGGGAGGAGTTGAAGAAGGACAACATTGTTGTCAGTGTGGTGTACCCGTACATGACGCTCACGGATTTCGAGAGGAACACGATTAAAGATGCCATTCCTGAAAGCGGGGAGCAGGATGGTGGCCCTCCTTTTCCAGCTGACACGGCAGAGTATGTGGCGCAGAAGATACTGGAAGGAATAGAAAGCGGAGAAGCAGAAATCTTTGCACACGACTGGATGAAAACAAGAGCCAACACAAACCCCTAACTCTGTTGCATCGACCTTTTTGACGTTCTTTCAGAAATCCCTTAGCGGTCTCATCGTAGCGGTTTTGAGATAGAGTCAGTTCCATCCATGTTCAGACTTGTCGAGTGGCCTGAGACCACACGTTGAATGGCCTATGGTCCAGATGTGGGCGAAACAGTTGAAAGTTGGAAGGTAGGTATATCAAAGTCTTGGTAGCGTAGGAGAGAAGGAAGGCTTTCTGATGGTATCGTGGCGCAAGATAGGCGTGGTGATTGTCACGTTAATAATCGTGCTCCCCGCCATCCTTCTCGTTTCGGTGAACAACAAGCCTGCGAATTCTACGGCGCTGCACTACACCTACAGCGTTGTCAAAGTGTACCCTCATGACACGAATGCTTTCACGGAAGGACTGGTGTTTGACAGTGGTTTTCTGTATGAGAGTACGGGGCTTT
>PEWI01000021.1:840-2605 GCA_002779555.1 Candidatus Bathyarchaeota archaeon CG07_land_8_20_14_0_80_47_9
TCAGTTTGCAGCCTCAGTATTTTGGTGAAGGTATCGCAGTCGTGGGCGACAAAATAGTTCAGCTGACATGGCAGTCGCACGTGGGTTTCGTGTATGACAAGACTGGTTTTGGTTTGTTGCAGGAGTTTGAATATCCTACTCAGGGATGGGGGTTAACGTACGATGGCAAGCGGCTGATAATGAGCGATGGGACATCGAACCTGTACTTCCTGGATCCAGTGACTTTCCAAAGAGTCGGACAGGTGGCAGTGCACGATACTGGACCTGTCACTGAGCTGAACGAGCTTGAGTACATAAACGGGACGGTCTACGCAAACATTTGGAGAGAAGAGAAGATCGCTGTGATCAATCCCCAGAATGGCCAAGTCACGGCGTGGATTGACTTGACGGGCATTCAGGACTTGAAAAATCAGGATCCAAACAACGTGCTGAACGGAATTGCATACGACGCTATCGGAGACAGGCTCTTCGTCACCGGAAAGATGTGGCCCCGCATTTTTGAGATCAAGCTAATCCCTTCAGCATAGCCTCTTGGACGTGTTCGCGTGCTTTCTTCAGCGGGCCGATTGATTTAGCGGGCGGTTCTGTGTTTAGTTTCAGAATCGCGTCGGCAGGTTTATACGTGGAAATTCATTTGAAGGAAAAAGGCACGCTTAGTTGTGAAGATGGAAGATGATTGTAATGACTGATATTCTGAAACTTATCCAGCAGAGACAGTCAACGAGAGCTGTTTACGATCCAAATCGACCTGTGGCCAAGGAAGAGGTAAGGCAGATCATCGAGGCGGCGCGTTGGGCGCCAACAGCTCATAACATGCAGAACTTCGAGATTCTCATCGTTGATGACAAGGAAGTTCTGGAGAAGATTGGAAACATCAAGTCACAAGTTTCGGAAGCGTTCATCCGTGAAAATTATCAGCAGCTCTCGTTCTCGGAAGAGGAGTTGCTTCAAAAGAAGGTTGGAATTCTGGGCACTGTGTTTCCGCCGGATTGGAGGGATCCTGCTAAGCTGGACAAGGCCGTTCGTGAGAGCAGACCCACGCCCCTGAAACAGAGGATTAAGGGTTGTCCGGTGCTGCTGATCGTGGTTTATGATGCTAGGAAGAGGGCTCCTGCTTCGAAGGGGGATGTTTTGGGTTTCATCAGCCTGGGTTGCGTCATGGAGAACATGTGGCTAATGGCCCAGTCCCTGGGAATCAGCGTTCACGTATTAACTGTATTCGCAGCGGACGCCGTGGAAAAAGAGGTGAAGCAGATTCTCAGCATCCCCGATTACATGAAGGTTGCCTTCGCCTTCCGTATGGGACACCCCGTTTCCAAGCCGGCTAAACATCTGAGAGTGCGCCGTGACATGGAAATGCTCACTTGCCACAATCGGTTTGGAAATAAGGGCTTTGGTTGAGAAAATCTCATATGCACAATGCTCGACCCAAAGAAGACGTGAAAGTTTCAGGAGCCTATCCTGTAGAAGTGTGTGGGCCCGCGCTAACGCGTTTTCGATAGAAACTCTTGTAAGGGCTGGGTGACATTGATATCTTGAGTGCAACCTTGGAGATGCAGAATGAAACCTGAAGAAAAGGCAAGGCAAGACATCGATAAACTGCTTGAGGCTGCAGGTTGGAAAGTCCAAGATTACAGGGACTTGAATCTTGGAGCGTCTCTAGGCGTTGTTGTCAGGGATTTTCCGCTGGAATCTGGGTTTGCCGACTACTTGGTCTTCCTAGATAGAAAGGCTGCTGGAGCGATAGAAGCGAAGGCTCAAGGCA
>PEWI01000249.1 GCA_002779555.1 Candidatus Bathyarchaeota archaeon CG07_land_8_20_14_0_80_47_9
GAAACCATCTACCGCATGCTGAAAATATAAAAACGCAAAACTTCAGTTACCTGTTGATTAGGATACGTTTCTGGGATTGTACTTAAATAGAAACGTAGCGATTTGTTCATGTGGAGAGGAGACTTGTTGTCATCTCTGGAACACTTGCAGAATGGCAGATATGCTGTTCTGAAGAAGCTCGGCGAAGGCGGGAAGGGTGTCGTTTACAAGGCCAGAGACACCGCTTTGAACCGCGTTGTCGCCATCAAGATGCTAAAGAGTGCAGTCCTGACGGAGGAGGCGCATTCCCGTTTCACGACTGAAGCACAGGCAGTGGCGAAGCTCAATTATCCAAACATTGTATCCATCTACGACATCGGCAAAGAAGATGAAAGACAGTTTTTCGTTCTTGAATTCATTGACGGGATGAACCTACGAGACCTCATTGAAACTTATCCAGAAGGCAAATGCGATCTGCAAACAGTTCTGAGAATGGCCATCGACATTTGCGGTGCACTTCAATATGCGCATTCTCAGGGCGTTCTGCACCGTGATATCAAGCCGGAGAACATTTTGATCACGGAAGGCGGCACTGCCAAACTGATGGATTTCGGTCTGGCCAAAATGTTGGGCAAGCCCAGCGTCACGCAAGAGGGAATTATCGTGGGCACGGTTGCCTACGTCGCTCCTGAGATAGCGTTGGGAAAAGGTGCTGACGCGAGGTCTGACCTGTACTCTTTCGGAGCGGTTCTCTATGAGTCGTTGGCTGGGAAACCGCCTTTCCCTGGAGAAGACCCTGTCAAGATCATTTTTGGCCATATTCATGACTACCCAGTTTCGCTGACTAGGTTGAATCCGAAGGTTCCGCAGGCTTTGGCTGTTTGCGTCATGAAGCTCTTGGAGAAGGAACCAGAGAAAAGGTATCAGTCTGCGACTGATCTACTTATGGTGCTGAGGGAAGTTGCAGAGGGCTACTTGAGGGAAGTTCTCGTGCCTTCTGGCAAGCCGAGCGCCGTGGTCCCGAGTCCGCGCCCATCTGGCGTGAGGGAGATTCAGCTTATCGACAGGGCTGAAGAGATGAATCTTCTCAGAGGCGCCGTGGACAGAGCGGTTCGCGGTGAAGGCAGCCTCGTTTTTCTGTACGGAGAAGCCGGCATCGGTAAGACAAGGTTGACCAGAGAGCTCGGCGCATATGCACGTCTGCGCGGAATGCAGGTTTTGTATGGGAGGTGCCCTGCGCTTTTCAGAATGGACGGCGTGCCTCCCTATGTTCTGTGGAACGAGGTGATCAAGGATTATCTGGAAACGTGTACTCCTGAACAGTTGTACAGGGTTATCGGTTACTACCCAGCTGAAGTTTGCAAGCTGGTTCCGGAGATCAAGCAGAAGCTCGGCATGATTCCGCAATCTCTGCCGATAAGTCCAGAGCAGGAACGTGACAGGCTTTTCGAGGCTGTTTCGCAGTTTGTGACTAACATTTCGAAGGAGACTCCCTTGTTGGTTGTTCTTGACGATTTGCAGTGGACTGACCAGTCTTCGCTTCTGCTTTTGCATTATCTGGCTCGCTCTGTGGACAAGGCTTCTCTGCTTCTCTTGGGTGCCTACCGCGACACTGACATTGACGACAGGCATCCCTTGTCTCCTGTGTTGACGGAATTGAATAGAGAGCGTCTGCTTCAGCCTGTCGCGTTGAAGCGCATGTCTTTTGACGAGGTTTCAGAGATGGTCAGGCAGATTCTGGAGCAGGATGACGTGCCCAGAGAGTTCTGTGAACTTGTCTATGAGAGGACGAGGGGGAACCCGTTTTTTGCCGAAGAAGTGATAAAGTCCTTGAAGGAAGAGGAAGTCATCTACCGCGAGGACAACAGATGGAAAATCAAGGAAGTTGCCAAGATAGAGTTTCCGAAAACTGTCAAGAGCGTGATAAAGAACAGAACAAGTCGCCTGGATGATGATTGCCAAAACGTGTTGGCAATGGCTTCCTTTGTTGGAAACGATTTTACCTTTGAGGCCCTGCTTGGAATCACTGGAATAGGAGAGGATAAGCTGCTTGAGTTAATGGAGAAAATGCTCAAGACAGGACTCATCAGGGAGAAGGTGATCCGCGGAGAAGACTTGTACTGCTTTGCAGACATCATGGTCAGGGATGTCGTGCATGAGGAAGTCAGCCACTTAAGACACAAGAAGCTTCACGCTGCTGTGGGAACCGCCTTGGAGAAGGTGTACGACAAGAGAATTGACGGGCATCTTGGCGAACTTGCCTACCATTTTCTGGAAGGCGGTAACAAGGATAAGGCGCTTGACTACTTCTTGAAGGCGGGCGAAAGGGCGCAGAAGATATACGCGTATGACGAGGCTTTCTCTTATCTTCAGCACGCTCTGACGCTTCTTGAAGAAAAGGAAGGCAATCTCGAGCAAAAGGTTCGTTTGATTGAGAGACTTGGCGAACTCAAATGGTGGATGGGAGAACTTGAGGTCTCCATGGAGTATTTGAATAAATCGTTAGATTCATGGAATCAACTGAAAGACAAAAAAACGTTGCAAGGCTTCATACGCAAATGGCATTGATGCTGTGGCAAGGTGTTGGTGACAAGGACAGAGCTTCTGAGCATCATCGTATGGCTTTAGAAATTCTTGAAAAAGAACCAGAAAGCGTGGAATTAGCCAGTCTA
>PEWI01000201.1:0-101 GCA_002779555.1 Candidatus Bathyarchaeota archaeon CG07_land_8_20_14_0_80_47_9
ACTGCAATCATCGGAAACAATGGAGTTGCCAGTCCAGTCGATATGCCAGTTATAAGGTTTATTGCAGGGCCTGCTTGCGAGGATTCAGCGACATGATGTAC